>SMXJ01000086.1 GCA_004356305.1 Bacteroidota bacterium
AGGTTTAAGCTAATAATTACAACTACCGGAATAGTGTAGGCGATCAAATATTTTAAATCTTTCATAAAAATAAACTTTGGAGTAATTTTTGTGCTATTTTAGAAGTTCTGTTAGAGTAATACCTTGTAATGAGCTCATTTAGCATCATCCAGCAAAAGCTGGAACAATTTATAAAAAAATTCTATACCAATGAATTGATAAAGGGGGTTATCCTCTTTTTCGCTATTGGGCTACTGTGGTTTATTATCACCTTGCTGGTCGAGCATTTTTTATGGCTTGAGCCGTTAGGACGCACCATACTGTATTGGTCTTTTGTCGCTGTCGAGCTGGGGTTGTTTGTGAGGCTTATCGCATTTCCATTAGCTAAATTGTTCAAATTACAACAAGGCATAGGACACGAAGAGGCCTCAAAGATCATTGGCGATCACTTCCCCCAAGTGAACGACAAATTATTGAATGTGATTCAGCTGAATCAAAATCAGCGGGAATCTGAATTGCTTGTGGCCAGTATTGACCAAAAGGCGGGAGAGTTGCAACCCGTGCCCTTTAAGAGGGCGATCAACCTTAATAAGAACACAAAATATTTAAAGTATGCAGCCATTCCTTTGATTATTATACTGCTCGTAAACTTTCTATGGGATAAGGACTTGTTTTCAAATAGCTATATGCGTGTGGTAAATTATGATACCGCCTACGAGCCTCCTGCACCTTTTTCATTTATTGTCCTTAATGATGATCTCACCGCAATTGAAAACAGGAATTTTACAGTGAAGGTCAAAACAGAAGGAGATGTAATTCCTGAAAACGCGACCATAAGTTTTAATAAGGAAACCTATTATCTGGAGCAAACCAACCCGGGGCGGTTTGAGTTTACCTTCTCTCAGCCCACCGTCGCCCTCTCGTTTCGACTGAAGGCAAATAAGGTGACCTCACAGAAGTATACACTGGAAGTTATTAAAACACCCTCATTGCTCGGTTTTGAGATGGTTTTGGACTATCCCGGATATACCGGACGGAAGGACGAAGTTTTGAAAAGCACAGGCAATGCCACTATCCCGGAGGGGACACAAGTTACATGGAATGTGAGTACTAAAAACACAGTACAGGTTCAGCTAAAAGCCAAGGACACGACTTTTAGTTTTATCGCGGCTGATCAGAATTTTAGTTTTAAAAAAAGGATATATCGAAAATTGGATTATGCTATTACAACTTCCAACGAGGAATTAAAGGAATACGAAAACCTGTCGTTTACCCTGGGAGTAATTAAGGATGAATACCCCGAGATAAAGGTTGAGTCAAGACAAGATTCTACAGACACACAAATAACTTATTTTTTAGGCCAGGTATCAGATGACTATGGCCTTACGAAGCTTCAGCTTGTCTATTATCCGCAGGGGGTCGAGGAGAATAAGAAAAGCATATTGCTTAAGGTCGGCACATCGAACGTTGATCAATTTATTCATGCTTTCCCGGGCGCTTTAGACTTACAGGAAGGGGTTTCTTACGAGTATTACTTTGAAATTTTTGATAATGACGCCATTCATAAGCACAAGTCGGCTAAGAGTGGGTTTTATTCATTTAGAAAATTGACCAAGGATGAATTGGAAGCAGAGCAGCTTCAAAACCAGGAGAAGAATATAGAAGACCTTAACAAGGCTCTTAGAGATCTCAAGGATCTGGAAAAAAGATTAGCGGAAATAAATAAGCTCCAGAAGGAAAAAACCGAACTCAATTGGAACGATAAAAAAAGGCTGGAAAATTTCATCAAGCGGCAAAAACAGCAAGAGCAGATGATGAAGAACTTTTCAAAGGAAATGAAAGAAAATTTGGAGAAGTTTCAGCCGGAGAATGAAGAGAGTGACCCTTTCAAAGAACAGTTAAAGGATCGCCTGGAAGAAAATGAGAGGCAGTTGGAAGAAAATGAAAAATTACTGGAGGAGTTAGAGCGGTTACAAGAATTGATAGACAAGGAAGAGCTCTCAGAAAAGCTCGAGAAACTCGCCAGGCAAAATAAGAATCAGGAAAAGAATCTTGAACAATTGGTAGAATTGACCAAACGATATTATGTGGCAAAAAAAGCAGAAAAGCTAGCCGAAGAATTATTTGAATTGGGAGATGAACAGGAAAAACTTGCGGATGCACCTAAGGATGAAAACACCAAGGAAAAACAAGAAGAGCTCAACGAAAAGTTTGAAGAGTTTCGAAAGGAAATGGACGAACTTCAAGAGGAGAATAAAGGACTAAAGGAGCCCATGGACATTCCGCAGGATAAAATAGGAGAGCAACAGATACAGGACGAACAACAGAAAGCTACCGATAAGCTGGAACAACAGAACAAGGAAGGAGCTTCAAAAAACCAAAAGAAAGCCGGGAAGAAAATGAAGGAAATGAGTCTAAAAATGGAAGCACAAATGCAGGCAGGGCAGATGGAAACATTGGATGAGGATGTAGAGATGTTGCGACAGATCTTAGATAATCTGGTGGTATTTTCCTTTGAGCAGGAAGACTTGATGGAGGAGTTTAAAGAAACAGATTATGGGAGTGCGGCCTTTGGAAAAAAGCTGAATGTACAAAATGATCTAAAATTAAATTTCCAGCATATCGACGATTCTTTGTTTGCGCTTTCGCTACGCCAACCTATGATCAGTAAAACTATAAATGAATCTCTCACCGATGTTAGTTATCATCTGGAAAAATCCTTGGAGCGTCTTGCTGAAAACAGAGTGAGACATGGAATTTCCAGTCAGCAATACACGATTACGGGGGCAAACGAGCTGGCCGTTTTTCTAAGCGAGCTACTATCGAATATGCAGAATCAAATGCAAATGAACTCTTCCGGAAAAGGAAATGGTCGGGGAAAAGGACAGGGAGAGGGAGAAGGTGATGGTGGAGGTTTCCAACTACCGGACATCATTAAAAAGCAGGAGAGTCTTTCAGAAAAAATGAAAGAGGGAATGGGAAAAGGTAAATCTGAAGGCGATGGTAATGATGGTGAGTCCGGAGGGGGACAAGGTAACGGGGATAATGGTGAAAATGGCCGCTCCGGCAAAGATGGGAATGATGGAAAATCTGGAGAGGGTAATAGTGGAGAAGAAGGTAATGATGGCGAAGAAGATGGTGGCTATAATGAAGATATGAACGGAGAGCTTTATGAAATTTATAAGCAGCAGCAACGGTTGAGAAATCAACTTAAGGACAGGTTGAGTAAAGAAGGATTGAATGGAAGAGGCGGAGATCTGCTTAGAGAAATGGAGGGGATCGAGCAACAGCTACTGGAGAAGGGTTTTAATCAAAGAACATTGGAGCGTATGCTGAGATTGCAATATGAATTATTGAAGCTAGATGAAGCCGATTTTGAACAGGGACAAGAGAGCAGAAGAGAATCTCAAACCAATAGAAGGTATTATAATAATACTCTAAGACTTCAACCTGAGGACATAAAGAAATATTTCAATACCACTGAGATCCTTAACAGGGAAGCACTACCTTTGCGCCAGAAATATAAGGCCGAAGTCAAAAAATATTTCAACGGCAACAATGATTAATTTTTTTTCTGAAACAGATTTTGATCTTTCCCGGCCTGATGATATAAAGAAGTGGATTTCGAGCATTATCTCTTCCGAAGGATATGAAGAAGGGGATATCACATTTGTGTTTTGTGATGACCCGTATCTCAATAAGATCAATGTAAAATTTCTTGGTCATGACACGCTGACGGATATCATAAGTTTTGATGATACTATCGGCAAACAAGTGAGGGGAGAAGTATATATTTCTATAGATAGGGTAAGAGAAAATGCTCGGGATTATGAAGTTGATTTCAGGGATGAATTGCATAGGGTAATGATACATGGAATTCTTCATTTTTGTAAGTATAATGATAAAACTAGTGTTGAAAGTAGGCTAATTCGAAGAAGGGAAAACTTGGCGCTCTTAAAACTAAAAATTACTTAAAGGGCTGAAAAACAAATAGTTAAGACGACATATTTAAAGAAATTACGCTTTTTATGGGATATTTGTAGCCTTGATTTATTTAGATTGTTCCACGTGGAACGTTTGGTTAGTATGTTTGAAAAAGAATATGATGTTATTGTTGTTGGAGCCGGACATGCCGGTTCTGAAGCAGCTGCCGCAGCGGCCAATTTAGGGTCGTCTGTCTTGTTGATCACCATGAATCTTCAGAATATCGCACAGATGTCATGCAACCCGGCCATGGGTGGGATTGCTAAGGGACAGATCGTACGTGAGATTGATGCCATGGGGGGTTATAGCGGAGTAGTTTCTGACAAGACGGCAATTCAATTTAAGATGTTGAATAAATCAAAGGGGCCTGCCATGTGGAGTCCCAGGGTACAAAGTGACCGTATGCGCTTTTCTGAGACCTGGCGAATGATGTTGGAGGGAACTCCGAATCTGGATTTTTATCAGGAGATGGTTACTGGATTGATTGTTGAAAATGAACGAATAAGAGGTATCAAAACTTCTTTGGGATTGAAGATAAAAGCTAAGAATGTTGTCTTGACAAATGGGACCTTTTTAAATGGTTTGATCCATATAGGAGAGAAGCAATTCGGAGGAGGACGGGCCGGGGAAAAAGCGTCAACCGGAATTACTAAAGCGCTTGTTGATCTGGGGTTTGATTCCGGTAGAATGAAAACCGGAACACCACCTAGAGTGGATGGGAGATCACTGGATTTTTCAAAAATGATAGTTCAACCCGGAGATGAAGACCCACAAAAGTTTTCTTATTCAGATAGTACGCAACCGTTAAAAAGGCAACGCGATTGCCACATGAGTTATACCAGTGAAAAGGTACATGAATTACTCAAAGAAGGATTCGATCGATCACCTATGTTCAACGGAGCCATTAAAAGCATTGGTCCTCGATATTGTCCTTCCATTGAAGACAAGATAAATCGCTTTGCAGATAAGGACAGACATCAACTTTTTGTGGAACCGGAAGGATGGAATACCGTGGAATATTACATCAATGGTTTCTCAACATCATTACCTGAAGAGGTACAATTTAAGGCATTGAAAGCGTGTGCCGGATTTGAAAACGTGAAATTTCTCAGACCCGGATATGCCATTGAATATGATTATTTTCCCCCTACTCAATTGAAGCACACCCTGGAAACCAAACTGGTTTCCGGATTATATTTCGCGGGTCAAATAAATGGGACTACGGGATATGAAGAAGCGGCATCTCAGGGAATGATGGCCGGGATTAATGCGCATTTACGTATCGGTGAAAAGGAGCCATTTATCTTAATGAGAGATGAAGCCTATATCGGAGTTTTGATAGATGATCTTATCACAAAAGGAACTGAAGAGCCTTATCGTATGTTTACCTCAAGAGCTGAGTACAGAACGCTTTTAAGACAGGATAATGCTGATATTAGGCTGACTCCGCGTTCCTTTGAGATCGGGCTGGCGAGTGAGAAACGCCTTAGAAAGATGGAACAGAAACAAAAAGAAAGCGATGCCTTTATCACGTTTTTTAAGGAAACAAGTGTGACCCCTGAAGTGATTAATCCTATCCTGGAATCTAAAGAATCGGCTGCGGTAAGCCAAAGCGATAAAATGTTCAAGTTGTTTTCCCGCCCTAATATTACCATGAATGACATGAGGAAAATTGAAAGCGTTGATGAATTCATTAGAGAGAATGATTTGGACAGGGAAATACTGGAACAAACGGAGATACAGATCAAATATTCTGGATATATAAGAAAAGAAAGGAACAATGCCGATAAATTACATCGTCTGGAAGGGGTTAAGATTCCAAAAAATTTCGACTATACAAAACTAAGGTCTCTTTCTTATGAAGCCATTGAAAAATTAACAGCTATCAAGCCTATAACTATTTCTCAAGCATCGCGAATTAGTGGAATCACTCCTAATGATGTTTCCATATTGTTGGTTTATATGGGAAGATAGATCCTAGAGTCGAATTAAAATGTTCCACGTGGAACAACCGTATTAAAGTTGGATAAGATTAGAGAAAATAGTTATATCAACACCAAAGACTTCCTCGTTAGCGGCGAGGAATTTTCTTTGGTCTTAAACCAGGAATACGGTTTTTTAGAGACCAGACCTCAACCGGAAAGGAAAGATATTGCCAAATATTACCAAAGCGAAGAATACATTTCTCATACCGACTCTAAAAAGGGAGCGATCTCATTTTTGTATCAAAAAGTAAGATCATATTCACTCGTTCAAAAAGTGAAGCTTATATCTAAGCTCAACTCAGGTAAAGGGACCTTGCTGGATATTGGAGCCGGCACCGGTGAATTTTTACGAGTGGCTCAAAAAAAAGGATGGGTTGTTTCTGGAGTAGAACCCAATGAGGGAGCTCGTGAATTTGCCCAGGATAAAAATATCCCACTCGATGAATCAATTGCTGTTCCTGAAGGAAAGACATTCGACGTTGTTACACTATGGCATGTATTGGAACATATGCCCGATTTACAAAACACGATTCATAAAACACAACAATTGGTTAAAGAAGGAGGCACATTGATCATCGCGGTTCCAAACTTTAATTCATTCGACGCGAAGTATTATAAAAATTATTGGGCCGCTTTTGATGTCCCAAGACACCTTTGGCATTTTTCACAGGATGCAATGAGTAAAATTTTTTCTTCGGAATTAGAACTTGTGAAAACCAAACCCATGATATTCGATTCTTTTTATGTTAGTCTTCTTTCAGAAAAATACAGATCCGGAAATTCATTTTCCATCAAAGCATTTTTTATCGGATTGCTGTCAAATTTAAAGGCCTGGAAAAATAAAGAGTATTCATCATTGATCTATTGCTATAAAAAGACGAAATAATTGATTTCAGTTGATTTTTTCGAATTATTTTACAGTAAAGGCCCAAATACCTGGCTCTAAAAAAAAAGTCGCTTAAACAAGCTTATTTGAAACCATTTTTGATAAAGATAATTGATTGGTTTGATTATTGAAATAAGAATTATTTATACCAATTCTTTCTTATGAATTAACCTTGTCAATTGAATAGAAAGATCCGTGAAAATAACCTTGGGATTCCCATTTCGTTCAATATGGTAAGTTGCATCTTCCAATGCCTTAGTGATCCCATAAATATTGTTTTGATGAACATAGGGGGCAAATTTATCGATAGAGAATTTTGAATCGTTCGTTTCAAAATAAAGTAAGCTATCTACATTGTAATTTTTTAGCAGGGTCTGACGAAACAATTCCATACAATATACCAGAAAATTTTTCTGTGTTTCGCGTCCTTTTCCCGCCATCATATCACTCCAATTGATCAATTCATGAATGGATTTTTTATTCCCTTTCGCCCGAAAAGCGGTACGTACCCAAAGAACGAACCAAGATTCAAAAATAGCATCTTCATTATCGTTTTCAATAATGTGCAGCGCCTTATTAAAGTCTCCATGGGCCTGACGACTCGTTTTTATCGCCTCATTTTCAGACACGGAATGTCTTTGAATCAATGCGTTGGCAATATCCTTATCTGAAAGCAGCGGAAGATGCAGTGTTTGACATCTGGAGCGAATGGTGTTGATAATCTTAACTTCCTTTTCAGTAAGGAATAATAAAACGGATTTATCCGGGGGCTCCTCTACCAATTTTAGGATCTTGTTAGAGCATTCCACGTTCATTTTATCTGCCATCCAGATAATAATAATCTTAAATCCGCCTTCATAGGATTTCAGGGCCAGCTTTTTTGAGATCTCTTCAGCTTCTTTTACACTAATGTTTCCTTGCTTGTTTTCTATACCGAGTACCTGAAACCAATTGAACAAAGACCCATAAGGATTTTCGATGAGAAAATTTCTCCATTCTTCGGAAAATGAACTGGAAACGGCATTTTTCTTTACCGCCTCATTGGTGTTTACAGGATAGATGAAATGCAGATCGGGATGTGAAAAATTAGCCACATTTTTTGCACATCGCCGGTGGGCTTCAGACCCGATCTCATAAGGACTGCACAAGAGCTCCTTAGCATAGGCAATGGCCAAAGGGAGCAATCCGCTACCGGACATTCCTACAAACAACTGAGCATGTGCCACCCGGCCATTTTTGAGGGTTGTTCTTAAGTGAGATTTGATGTGTTCCTGACCTATGATCTCAGAAAAATCCATGCACAAAGCTACATAAATTTTATTCGAATATTTCACCCGATCTCGAAATGTAGGATGCTATAAAAACCAGTATATTTGTGCACTCAAAACATGCCGATGAAAACCATCAACGACTTCGATTTTAAGGACAAAAAGGCGCTGATCCGTGTAGACTTTAACGTTCCTTTGAACGAAGACCTCGTGGTAACGGACACCTCTCGTATAGAAGCTGCTGCGCCTACTATCATCAAGGTAATGGAAGATGGTGGCAACTGCATTTTGATGTCGCATTTAGGGCGTCCTAAAAATAAAGAGAATGAGTTTTCATTGCGAAATATTTTGAGTACGGTCTCTGATGTTCTGGGGATAGAGGTGAAATTTGCAAACGACTGCATCGGTGAAGCAGTGATGAAGGAGGTAAACCAATTAGATGCCGGGGAGATCTTGTTATTGGAAAACCTTCGGTACCATAAAGAAGAGAAAAAAGGGGATTTTGATTTTGCGAAACAACTTTCTCTCCTAGGCGATATTTATGTGAATGATGCGTTCGGGACGGCCCATAGAGATCACGCTTCGACGGCAGTGATCGCGCAGTTTTTTCCGCAGAAAAAATGCTTTGGTCTTTTATTGGCTTCTGAAATAGTGAATATCAACAAAATATTGCAAGATGGAGAAACACCTATAACCGCAATCATCGGTGGGGCAAAAGTCTCTTCAAAAATCACCATTATCGAAAGCATTCTGGATAAAATAGACCATTTGATTATTGGTGGTGGGATGGCATTTACCTTTATCAAAGCACAAGGGGGCGCTATTGGTAACTCTTTAATAGAAAACGACAAACAGACTTTGGCGCTGGAGATCCTAAAACTTGCAAAGCAAAAAGAGGTACAAGTGCATTTGCCGGTAGATGTGGTTATCGCTGATGAATTCTCAAATGATGCGGACATAAAAATTGCAGATATAACAGAAATACCTGATGGTTGGATGGGCCTTGACACTGGGCCGCGAACCAATCAAATATTTGGTGAGGTCGTGAATGTATCCAAAACCATATTATGGAACGGTCCTATGGGTGTTTTTGAAATGTCAAATTTTGCCAATGGCACCATAGAAATTGGAAATGCTATAGGTGAGGCAACTAAAAACGGAGCTTTTAGCCTGGTAGGTGGTGGTGATTCGGTCGCTGCCGTGAAGAAATTTGATCTTGGCGATAAAGTAAGCTATGTTTCAACGGGAGGTGGTGCTATGCTTGAGATGTTAGAGGGGAAATCCTTAGTGGGAATTGAAGCGATATTGGATTAATAATCGATCGAAAACGTTAAAAAATTGCTCAATTTCTATATTTCAGTATTTTTAGAGAAATTTCATAGTTGCAGCCTCGTTACTATCTTATGAAAACACGTGTTTTATACTTGCTTATTTTCTTGTTCACCGGCTCTTCATATGCCCAGGACCCGGGCATTACTGAAAAAGACCCGAAGGATCAAACCAATTCATTGCCTACCAGGACTATTCGAATAATAGATTCTATCACTGTTCAGAAATTCGATAATGATCTGCCTAAGTCCATTGTTGCTATACAAACCAAGGATTCCCTTGTTTTCGATTTAAAGGATAATAGCCTTGCCAGAAGAGTTGATTCCATATGGCTTGCGAATCTTTATAAAAACGATTTATTTGAGGAAATATACGGGTCTGTTACCCAGTTGGACTATAGCCCCGTTGAGTATGAGGAACTGTCAACAGAGGTGCTTAAACGACGTCTGGAAGAGCTAAACGCCCGTACACCGTTCAATATAGAATACAATCCGTTGCTGGAAAGCGTTATCAAGGGCTATCTCAAAAACCGGAGACCGACCATGGCAAGACTTATGGCGTTGAGTGATTATTACTTCCCCATGTTCGAAGAAGAATTAGACAGACAGGGGTTGCCCTTGGAATTGAAGTATTTAGCCGTGGTAGAATCTGCATTAGACCCGAGAGCTACCTCGAGAGTTGGAGCTACCGGTCTGTGGCAATTTATGTTCAGTACAGGAAGGTTATTTGGCCTGGAGGTAAATTCGTATGTGGACGAACGATCCGATCCCATCATGGCAACCAAAGCCGCAGCCAAATACCTCAAGAGTTTGTACTCAAGTTTAGGCGATTGGGACCTGGCATTGGCTGCATACAACAGTGGCCCCGGGAATGTGTCAAAGGCAATACGACGTTCGGGAGGGTATCAAAATTACTGGAACATACGACATCATTTGCCCCGTGAAACTGCCGGGTATGTACCAGCTTTTTTGGCGACGATGTATATTTTTGAATATGCCGAGGAACATGGTTTCAAGAGTAGTGGTCCGCGTTATCCATATATCGCAACTGACACTCTGAAAGTTAAACAAATGATCACATTGCAACAGGTTGCGACCCTTACCAATTTAGATCTGGAAGAGTTGGAATTCTTAAATCCATCCTACAAATATGGTATTATCCCGGTTGTAAAAGATAAAAATTATGTCTTGCGATTACCCGTAGAGGCCATGGGGGTGTTTGTAAACAACGAAGAAGCGATTTATGCATATGCTAAGGCCGAATTCAATAATCGGGAGAAACCTTTACCCGAATTTTTCAAACAGAGCGATAAAATTCGGTATCGGGTTCGTAGCGGAGATTATCTTGGGAAGATCGCGGAGAAATATGGGGTGTCTGTCAGTAAAATTAAAAGGTGGAATGGCTTGAGGAGCGATAGACTGAGAATTGGGCAACGACTTACTATTTACCCGAGAAAATTAAATAGTGAGCCTACCGGTAAGAAGGGAAGTACGGTGACTTCAGAAGGAATTAACAAAAGTTATACTGTGAAAACCGGAGATTCTTTATGGAGCATTTCTCAAAAGTTTCCGGGAATCACGGTGGATCAATTAAAAAAGTGGAACGATATTAGCAGCACTAAATTAAAACCGGGAATGACACTTAAATTGCATAAATGACGCTTCTATAAACACTACTGAATGAAAACACTACTTTACTCGGCTCTGGTCTTTAGCCTGCTTTTAGTTTCTTGTGATGAAAGTTCTTCAAATAAAAAGAACAGATATCTTCCCGATTCTGTCGGGAGGATCAACAACCTTCAAATTATTATTTCCAATGATCTATGGAATAACGAGGTAGGAGAAAAGATTCGGGAGCACTTTGCAGCCCTGACCGATGGCCTTCCACAACAAGAAGCTATATTTTCTATCAATCAAATGAATCCCGAGGCACACCAAGGTTTTGCACGAACCTCGAGAACTTTTCTGTATGTGACTTTAGGTTCGGAAGATACTGTCAGACTGAAGAAAAATGTTTATGCGAAACCACAGGTAGGGGCATTTATTATAGGCGCTTCCGAAGAAAGGCTGGTAGAACTCATCGATCAAGAGCAGCAAAATATCATAGGGGTTTTTAAGGCATCGGAGATAAAGGAAAGACAACGTCGAACTAATATTGCCCTACTCAGGGTGGACTCACTTAAAGAACGATTTGGGGTTACTCTTAAACTTCCATCGGCCTATCGGGTGGCCTCCGCAAGTGATAATTTTTACTGGCTTCGCAAAGATCTGAAAAATGGCACGACCAATATTTTGATCTATGAAGTTCCCCTAACAACTATAGGAAAGGACAGCATGATAATCGGGGATATTATTAAAATGCGCGATTCAATAGGTGCCGGTTATTTACCTGTGGAAGAGGATGGCGTGTTTAGCACGGAAGAAGCCTACGCACCCTACTTATTTACATCTCAAATAGATGGGAAATTTGCCTATGAGACCAAAGGAATTTGGGAGGTAAAAGGAGAGTATATGGCAGGGCCCTTTTTGAATTTTGCCATCAGGGATGAAAAAAATGATCGCTACCTGATTTTGGAAGGCTTTACCTACGCACCTTCTGTGGAAAAGAGAGATCTACAATTCGAGTTGGAGTCTATTCTTAGATCTGCCAAAATAGAGTAACTGATCATGCCAAAAATAATCTGATACGATTCCATCGAATTCTTGTATAAAAACATAAAAAAGCCCAAAACAACCAATGTCTTTGGACTTTTTCATTTCAAGATACGTCTTGAAACTATTCTTTATCTTCTATCTTATCTACTTTATCTACTTTATCTACTTTATCAGTGTCATCGTCTTTAGTAGCTTCTTTAAACTCTTTAATACCGGTACCCAGGCCTCGCATGAGTTCGGGAATTTTTTTCCCTCCAAACATTAACAAAACGATCACTACTATCAAAACTATCTGCCAGGGACCCATAAACAAAGGTAATATCAATGCATCCATTTTTTAAGAAATTTATAATACAAAGGTAACAAGATTTCCTTAGAAATAACGTTTTCAAATTAAGTTTCATCGCTGAGATGTAATTGGCCACTGAACATTTGTCTGAACAACCATTTAATGCTCATGGTTCATTTCCTTTAAACCCTTACATTTGTATTCAATAACAGTATTTAATGGCCAAGAAAGAGAGAAGAAGTAAAAAAATCAAGAAAAAGCTATTGCACAAATACCGTTTGGTCGTGCTTAATGAGGCCACGTTTGAAGAACGTTTTTCTTTTAAACTCAATCGCCTAAACGTATTTGTGTTTAGCACAATCTTCGCCGTATTTCTTATTGTGATTACGACGGTTTTAATTGCGTTTACACCCCTAAGGGAATATATTCCGGGCTATTCTTCAACAGCTTTGAAAAAACGAGCTGTGAACCTTACTTATAAAACCGATTCTTTAGAACGGGCCCTGGATATAAACCTGCAGTATTTAGCCTCCATTAAAAAAGTGTTAACGGGCGATGTAAAGACTGTGGATTTTAATCGGGATTCAATTCTTGAAGCGGCTCAAAATGATGCTGAAGGGATCGATTACGTACCATCAAAAGAGGATTCTATCCTTAGGGAACTAGTGTTTCAGGAGGATAAATATAATCCACTTACAGCCAGCGAAGAGGTGAATTTTGTTCTATTCCCACCGGTAAAAGGGGCGATTTCTGAAAACTACAACCCTGAATCCAAGCATTTTGCAGTGGATATAGTTACCATCAAGAACAGTCCTGTAAAAGCCACCGCCGATGGCACGATTATTTTTGCCGACTGGACCACGAACACCGGCCACGTTATTATTTTAAAGCACAACAACAACCTTATTTCTGTCTATAAACACAATGCTTCCTTGAACAAGGAACAAGGGGATTTGGTGAAAGCCGGGGAAGTGATCGCCACTGTTGGAAATTCAGGAGAATTAACTACGGGCCCCCACTTACATTTTGAGCTTTGGAGCGATGGGTATCCAATTAATCCAACCAATTTTATAGATTTCGATTAGGCATGTCAATAAAATCTTTTGGGGCAAAAATCCTGGCTAAAAAGACCGTTAAAAAAATTCACTCCTGGACGGCTAATCCGGTTGTAACCCAACAAAGAGTTTTTTCACAGCTTATTTCAGAAGCGAAGAACACACAGTTTGGGATCGATCATCATTTTGCTGAAATAGCCTCGCCTGCCGATTTTGCTGAGAAAGTTCCGATTCGTGATTATGAAGATTTACGGGGTTATATAGACCGTGTTGTAGCAGGGGAAGAAGACATTTTGTGGCCGGGAAAGCCCCTGTATATTGCAAAAACATCGGGAACCACCACCGGGGCGAAATACATTCCATTGACGAAGGCATCCATGCCATCACATATTGAAGCTGCACGAAACGCACTTCTCTGTTATATAAATGAAACCGGAAATGAAAAATTTGTAGATGGTAAAATGATCTTCCTTCAGGGCAGTCCTGAAATGACCGAGAAAAATGGAATCAAACAAGGACGACTTTCCGGAATCGTAGCACACTATGTGCCGGTGTATCTCTTGAAAAATCGGTTGCCAAGTTGGGAAACCAATTGTATTGAAGACTGGGAAACAAAGGTTGACGCTATTGTTGAAGAGACCAGAAACGAAGATATGACGGTGATCAGTGGAATTCCTTCATGGGTACAGATGTATTTTGAGCGATTGCAGATCGCTACCGGGAAAAAGATAGGGGATCTTTTCAAAAACTTTAATTTATTCATTTACGGCGGTGTAAATTATGAACCGTATCGAAAAAAATTCGAAAACATGATAGGCAGGAAGGTGGATAGTATTGAACTTTATCCCGCTTCGGAAGGGTTTTTCGCCTTTCAGAATGAACAAAAAGATAAAGGCCTGTTACTACAGTTGGATTCGGGGATGTTTTTTGAGTTTGTGGAGGCCGATAAATTCCTCGATGAACACCCTGAACGTCTCACTATTGGTCAGGTTGAGCTGGGGACGAACTATGTGATGATCGTCTCTTCCAATGCCGGCTTATGGGCCTATAACGTTGGGGACACGATACTATTTACTTCCACCGATCCTTATAAATTAATAGTTACGGGTCGAATCACTCACTTTATATCGGCTTTTGGTGAGCATGTGATCGGCAAGGAAGTTGAGCAGGCGATGCAGGATGCCATGCAGGAATTTGGGTTCTCGATATCCGAATTTACAGTAGCTCCAAAAATAGAAACCGGATATGAGCTACCTTATCATGAATGGTTGGTAGAATTTGATGAAACCCCTGATAATATGGCCGAAATAGCCTCTCAAATTGACAAGTCAATGCAAAGACAAAATAGCTACTATTTTGACCTGATAGAAGGGAAGATACTACAGAAATTAAAGATAACACCTCTGAAAATGAATAGCTTCAATAATTATATGAAGTCTCAGGGAAAATTAGGAGGACAAAACAAAATTCCACGCTTGTCCAATGATCGAAAAATTGCAGACCCGCTCATCAGGATACAAGCCTAAAATAAGTGTTATCTTTGCATTTTAATGAGCATTAAGAAAAAACACCAGCGTACTCGCGCCCAGGAAAGTAGCGGCGCTATCGAACGGATTTACATCACCATGCGACATCTCTTTAACCGGGGCTTTTACAAGCCGATGGGGATTTCTGGGGAAACTTTGCGAGAGTCTTTGTTGATGTTAAGGCCGGAAATTTACGGCTCCATAGCCGAGGAGAAAATTGAGCTACAGGGCTTGATATATGTCATTGACAGACTTCCGTATGGAA
>SMXJ01000087.1 GCA_004356305.1 Bacteroidota bacterium
CTCTATCACCTGATCGAAACGGAAATTGAGAATCATAGAAATGGTCTTTCCAGCGGAATCAAATTAAAGATGAACAGTCTGTCAGATTTTGGAATGATAGACAAACTATATGATGCCAGTAGGGCAGGAGTGAAAGTACAGCTGATTGTTCGCGGTATTTGCTGCCTTATACCTGGCGTTGAGGGTATGAGTGAAAACATAGAGGTAATTAGCATCGTCGATAAGTTTTTGGAGCATCCACGTCTGTTTATTTTTGAAAATGCGGCCGACCCAAAATATTATATTTCTTCAGCCGATCTCATGAGAAGAAATTTAGATAATAGAGTTGAAATCGCTTGTCCTATATATGATGAGGACATTAAAAAGCAGTTGATAGACACCTTTAAGATTTCCTGGAGCGATAATGTAAAAGCACGTGTTATTTCTAATAAACCGGACAATGTGTATCGTTCGAATACTAATTCTAAAGTGCGCTCCCAGTTCAAATTGTACGAATATTACCAACAAAAACTAAAATAACTTGTTGAATATTGAAAAATACGCTGCTATCGATATTGGGTCTAATGCGATTCGTTTGTTGATTGTTACTGTGATCGAAAAAGACGGAAGAACCACGCAATTCAATAAAACATCGCTGGTACGGGTGCCTATAAGATTGGGAGCAGATGTTTTTTTGGAAGGCGAGATTTCAGAAGAAAACTACCTGCGTTTGGCCGATGCCATGATCGCTTATAAATTGTTGATGCAAACGCATAAAGTAATAAGGTATAGAGCTTGTGCTACAGCGGCAATGCGAGAAGCCAACAATGGAACCGAGATCGTTCGAAGGATAAAAAAGGAAACCGGTATTGAAATACAAATAATCGATGGAAAAGATGAAGCAGCTATTATCGCATCGACAGACCTGCTCGATTTAATAGACACCGAAAGATCGTTCCTTTATGTTGATGTGGGTGGTGGAAGTACCGAATTCACGGTCTTTATCAACGGGCATACGATTGCTTCGAAATCGTTTAAACTAGGTACTATTCGCATACTTAACGATATAGTTCAAAATTCAGATTGGGAAGAAGTCAAAAAATGGATCAAAAAGAATACATCTGAGTACGAGAATATTAACCTGATCGGTTCAGGAGGAAATATCAATAGTATTTATAAAAGAAGCGAAAAAAGGATTGGCGAGCCACTTAGCTATTTTTATTTAACCAATTATTATAAGAAACTGAAATCGCTTTCCTACGACGATCGTATTTTCGAATTACAAATGAATCCGGACCGGGCAGATGTGATCATTCCGGCCACTCGCATCTATTTATCTGCAATGAAATGGTGTAATGCGAAGAATATCTATGTTCCAAAAATTGGACTCTCCGATGGGATCATCAGCAGTTTGTATAATGAGAATAAAAGTGAGTAGGAAATCTACCTACTTGATTTACCCTTGGAATACGATAGCGTTCTCCGTTTACTCTTATTGCTACGGGAGAATTTAGTGTCTCAAAATACCAGCTTGTCAAATTATCCTCATTAGTTGGTCATACTACGAATTTGATCTAACCGTGTATGGATACGGCTTTACTCAAGTCCTGCATCACCCCGGCTTCAAACGTCAGTAACTCTTGCCACTTTTTATCCACTTCCTTGCGATTTCCATATTTCCTGGCAAAACCCAGAAACATCGTATAATGATTGGCTTCACTTATCATCAACTTGCGGTAGAATTTAGCCAGTTTTTTGTCATTCAATTCTTCACTTAAAAGTCGGAAACGTTCGCAACTACGTGCTTCAATAAGTGCTGCGTATAAAAGTCTGTGGATCAATTGAGTACTTCGGCTGCCTCCCTTGGGAAAGAATTTTACTATTTGCAATACGTACGCATCCTTTCGGTCACGGCCCATGGTCCAGCCTCTTTCAATAATTATGTCATGCACCATTTTGAAATGACTCATTTCTTCCTGTGCCAGATCGATCATTTTTTCTACCAGATCTGTATATTCCGGGAAAGACACGATGAGAGAAATGGCAGTAGAGGCTGCTTTTTGTTCACAGTAAGCATGATCGGTCATTATTTCCTCTACATCTTTCTCAACGATATTTACCCAGCGAGGATCTGTGGGTAACTTCAACCCTAACATTTTGATGCCGCCTGTTTTTTTAGTTCTCATAAAACTCGGTTCAAATTAAAATGGATCATGGCTATAAATATAATCAGCTCTTTCTTGTCGTGGCATCAAACATCCAGGTCAAACTCTTTACGAAGTTTTTCCATCAACGGATTTTTTTCTTTTAGTTTGTCAAATTTTTCACGTGGAGTGTAGGCGTAGCGCTTAACTTCTGCCTCGTTGACTTCGATGGATATATCTACGCTGTGATTTTTTAAGGAAGAGCGCAGGTGGCTCAACAAGTCGTGTTTAGCGCGTTCAACTTCCACTTTTATCGTATTATTTGGAAAAACCAAATGGATCAGGGTACCTTCCAGTTTTGGTACTCCCATGGTGAGATGTGAAAGAAGGTTGTATTTGCCTTCCTGTTCTATTTTATTGGCGTAATCTTTCCAGGCCGCTTGCATCTCAATTTCAGAGAAGTCTTCTACCGGAAGATCTTTATCATCCGTTTGCTTCGAGACCATTTCCTTTTCGAGCTCCTTTTTTTTCTGAATACTTCTCAATGACAGAGCCGATACTCTCTTCGCATTGCGTTCCGCTAATATCCGTGGGCGTTCGATGACTTTTTCGGATTGTTTCGGAACTTCCGGCTCTTCTTTTTCAGGTCTAGGGCTCATTTGTTCCACCGGCTCATGGACAAGCGTTTCCTTATTAGTTTGAGGTGGTACAGCGGTTGCTTCCGAAGTATCTTCTTCAGCATTAACAGGAAGTGTTACTTTATGGAAATAGGAAGGCGGAATTACAAATTGATCGTGATCGCTTCTTTTAAGGGAGCTAAGCTTTTTTTTTTCGTCTGCAAACGTCAATGAGGCGAGTTGGAGCAAGCATAATTCTACCGCCAACCTCTGGTTGCGACTGTTTTTGTATTTGAAATCACAATTATTCGCTAAGTCGATCGACTCGACTAAAAATGAATGCGGTGCCTTCTTCGATTGCTCCAAATACATCTCCTTCACTTGTTGGCTAACTTCAAGTAGTGAAATGGTCTCTTTATTCTTACAGACCAATAGATCTCTGAAATGCGAAGCAAGCCCGGAAATAAAATGATGCCCGTCGAAACCTTTGGCCAATATATCGTTGTATTGAATAAGTACCTCCGGAATTTTATTTTCCAATAATAAGGCGGTCATCTCGAAGTAATACGAATAATCGAGGATGTTCAAATTTTCAGTTACCGATTGTCGAGTCAGGTTTTTGCCTGAAAAACTCACGATCCTGTCAAAAATGGAAAGTGCATCACGCATAGCACCATCTGCTTTTTCCGCGATTACGTGCAAGGCATCATCTTCGGCATCGATTCCTTCGGCTTTGGCCACTAAGGCAAGTTGGCCTTTTATATCACTAACGCTGATCCTCCGGAAATCAAATATTTGACAGCGGGATAATATAGTTGGGATTATCTTGTGTTTTTCAGTAGTCGCTAATATAAAAATTGTATGCTTAGGCGGTTCTTCCAACGTCTTTAAAAAGGCATTAAAAGCGGCAGTTGACAGCATATGCACCTCGTCGATAATATAGACCTTGTAATTACCTACCTGTGGTGGAATTCGTACTTGATCTATTAAATTCCTAATATCATCTACCGAGTTATTAGAAGCCGCATCCAGCTCAAATATGTTAAATGCAAAATCTTCATCTTCGTGATGTGTACCGTCGTCATTGATTTTCTTGGCGAGAATTCGAGCGCAGGTAGTTTTACCAACCCCTCTTGGACCCGTAAAAAGCAATGCTTGTGCAAGGTGGTCATTTTCGATAGCATTTTCCAGCGTTTTGGTAATAGCCTGCTGTCCCACCACGTCTTTAAACTGGGTGGGTCTATACTTTCGGGCCGATACGACAAAATGTTCCATAGAAGTAAAACAAATATAAAAAGGTATAACTAGTTATTAAAAAATAGTGTTTCCTATTTTACGCTAGTTATTAACATTTGGCCTATTTTTGCTGCGCAGGCCGCCTTATCGATCCGCCTTTGGCGGGTAGGAAAGTCCGGACACCACAGGGAAGCATAGCGGCTAACGGCCGTCGCCTCGATTTTTCGGGGCAGGACAAGTGCAACAGAAAGAATGTACAGGTAATGCTGTAGTGAAATCGGGTAAACTCTATGCGGTGAAATGCCACGTATACCTGGGCTTGAGAGTACCCGCTCGATCCAGGAGGGTAGGCAGATAAAACGTTTTGGCAACAACACGTTCAGATAAATGATAAGGACCTCGACTTGTTCGAGGGACAGAATCCGGCTTATAGGCCTGCTTTTTTACTTTGTGAAGGTAATAATGAATGGATCCAGGCCACACATTCATCCATGGTAAAAAAGGCTTTGTGCGGCCAATCATAAAATCGCCCGCCGAAGATGGCATTGTCATAGTTGAATTGAGAATAACACAATGTGGCGATCCCAACAATTTTTAAATCAAATTTCTTGGTTTCAGCATAACAGGTAGGATTGATGGTATAATCGTTTTTTCGGTTCGATATAAATCCAAACGGGCGGTCGTAATAATGTTTATTGAAAACGTCGATAAGTTTATGGAGTTCCCGCGTGTCAAAAATAACTCCTTCATGGATCGTTGCAACCAGATAATGTTCATATAATTCGAAATGAGCAAAATCTTTGTCGAGCGATAATGTTGGCCCATGATCCATAATTCAATGAAAATCGAGTTAGACTCTCAAAGTTACTTTTTTTACTAACAAATACCCTTTTAACATACGGACATTCAGATAGCTATGGCCAATTTGATTTTTTTTATAGCATCTGATGATTAGCCATCACCAACAAAAAAGCTGAACATGGAACTGCCGTATCTTCTGGATTCGACATAACCAAAGAAATTGGATAAATCAGTTTGTTTAGGATGTTCTATAATAAAAACTCCATTGGGTTTTACTAATTTATTCTGAAAAATCTTCTCAACTAAATTTTCAAATTGTTCTAATTCAAATACATAGGGCGGATCGGCAAAAATAATATCGAATGTAGCGTTCGAGGCATTCAGATATTTATAGACATCGCTCTTAACAGTTGTAATCGGGAATGACAGTTCTTGGGCGGTTTTATAAATAAATTTCACGCATCCTGCATGTACATCCACGCAAGTAATTTGAGGCACGCCTCTCGATGCAAATTCGTAGCTAATGTTTCCGCTACCGGCGAATAAATCCAGTACTTCCAACTCGGTAAAATCAAATCGGTTTGAAAGGATGTTAAAAAGTGCCTCTTTGGCGAAATCGGTTGTAGGGCGAACGGGAAGCTTTTTAGGTGCTGTGATGCGCCTTCCTTTATGTGAACCCGAAACAATTCGCACTACAGAGCCGTTTTTAATAAATAGTGCTGGTGCGCTTGTTCATCTGCCAATTGGGGTAATGATCGATCGATAAACGAAACATTGCGAACATAGGTGTATAGAATATCATAGAGATCACTTTCAGAAGTAATACTACCACAAAGTACGGTTTCAACCTCATTCGGATTGAGTTTCAATTGTTCAAAACAAAATAGGACATAGTAGATGAAATCTTCGGCTGTTTTGTAGGTAAATGAATTACACAACTGGAGTTTTCCATTCGTAAATATGATGCATTCAAATTGATCTTCTAAAACGTGGAGATAGACCTTAGTCGATTGCGAGTGTTTTTCAATATTTACAAGATCTTTAACCAGTAGTGTGCAGCCATGGTAATAGTTGAAGGTACCGTACTTTTCGAAAATATAATTGTTGATATTGACGAAAGGAACATAAACTATGACGGTGTTTTGATTTTCAATTTCATCGTAACTAATATAGTCGTTACCGAGTATTTTAGTATTGAATTTTAAATACTCACTTGCCTTGTCCTCGTCGAATAAAGTGCCGGGAACAAGCGTGTAGTTCAGTGTGGTGTAAATCAGATTTACATTTTCGAACTTGCCTTGAAGCATTTCCTCTTCAGAAATTGCATCCGTAAGCTCTAGCAATAATTCCTCCGGAGTTAGAGGGGTGTCGAAGTTTTTTTCAGAAAAAAAAAGCACCTCCCCATCCAGGGACGATACTAAAAAAGAAAGTCCGGTCAATGTTACTTGAACGGACAATCTGTTAGGTTGATCAGTGTTTATATTATTGGGCTTTTTTGTCATATAGTTTTGGCCAATTTCCACTTGTGCTGATTTCTGTCAAGGATCCAACCTTGATGTAGGGACCATTAACACCGTCAACCGAATTTATTTGCTCTTCTTGTTTGATCAGGTCTTTGTCCAGCCCTTTCAGAACAATATTTTTCACAACTTTAGCTTCAAAAACAGAATACAAAATTCCATTTTTGTCAAGCTTACCTGCTTTCATCTCAAATTTAGCATCGGTATCCGGAACATTCATGATGGTTTTATAACGATCGTCTCCCCGAAACAATGAATCCTTAACAGAAGCAAAATTAAGTGTATCAACAACGATTACATCGATGTAATATCCTTCATCAATTCCATAGGCTTTATTCTTCGCCACGTCGGCATAACTACTGTCGCGCCTCTCAGTAATTGCGAATTGAGCGGTGTCCAGAAATCTAACCAAACTATCAAAATCACCGGAAAATCCGCCGTTAATTTCTTGATATGCCATTTGAGCGGCTTTAATATCTTTAAGCTTTGCGATCACTTTTTCATAACGTACCACCTTTTTTTTGTTGAATTGTACAGGTCCGATTACAGAATTGTACAATTGCCAACCCAAGAAAATAATAATAACCCAGAGAACCAGTTGAATGATGAGTTTCATTTTATTGCGAGTTTAATTTAGATATTTATATTAAAATTAGGTCTATCGCAAATCTACAATTTTTTTTTATTCGTAAAACTATATTCCGAAAAAAACCTAACTATCTTTGAGCTTTGGATTTGATGCTTCTTATGGATGTTTCCCATTTTTATAGCCTGCTCAAGAGCGACTTCCCTCATAATGCGACACTTAAGCAGGATATAGCCCTGCAAATGATTTCGCAATTCGTACTGAGTGAAGCGACGAACGAGACCTTTTTACTGAAGGGATATGCCGGTACCGGTAAGACCACTATTGTAGGAACCATTGTAAAAAACATTGGGAAGGCAAAAAAGTCTGTAGTATTATTGGCGCCGACGGGTAGGGCGGCGAAGGTAATAAGCAATTACAGTAATAAAGAAGCTTTCACTATCCATAAAAAAATATACTATCCGAAAAGTAAAAAGGGGGGAGGAGTGTCCTTTACACTTCAGCCAAATAAGCATAAGAATATAATTTTTATCGTCGATGAAGCTTCGATGATACCCGATATCAATCAAGATTCCAAGCTATTTGAGAACGGATCGTTACTGGACGACCTCATGCAATATGTCTATAGCGGGAATAATTGTAAGCTGTTACTCATAGGGGATACGGCCCAATTACCACCGGTGAAACTGAATATTAGCCCGGCGCTGGATAAATCGACTCTGGAAAATTATTATAACAAAACGGTGATCAGTATAGAGCTGGACGAAGTTGTACGCCAGCAGAAAGAAAGTGGTATTTTATTTATTGCAACTCAAATCAGGAATACCATCGAAAACGGATTTTACGAAACATTTAAATTTAAAGCGGTGGATTTCCCGGAAGTTATTCGACCCGAGGACGGACAGGAAATTATGGATGCGCTCGAGGATTGTTATTCTGAACTAGGTAATGAAGAAACCGTTATCATAGTTCGTTCTAACAAAAGAGCGAATGTTTACAACCAGAACATACGTAACCGCATCTTGTTTCAAGAGGAAGAGCTATCGGCGGGCGACTATTTGATGGTGGTGAAGAACAATTACTTTTGGGTGAAGCCATATTCAGAAGCGGGTTTTATCGCCAATGGAGATATAGTTGAGGTATTGGAGATTTTCGGCATTAAAGAATTATATGGATTTCGTTTTGCTGAAGTATCCATACGAATGGTCGATTACCCGAGGATGAAACCCCTGGAAACGGTGCTGCTGCTCGACACGCTTCTATCGGAAACACCCTCGCTTTCGTATGAAGATTCCAACAGATTATACGAGGAAGTTCGACAGGATTATGCAGACGAGAAATCGAACTATAAAAAGTTCATGGCGGTAAAGAACAATAAATACTTCAATGCCCTACAGGTGAAATTCTCGTATGCCATTACCTGTCACAAATCCCAGGGAGGACAATGGAATACGGTTTTTGTAGAACAACCATACCTGCCGAACGGTATTGACAAAGATTACCTTCGCTGGTTATATACTGCAGTGACTCGTGCGAAGGAAAGATTATACTTACTCGGATTTAAAAACGAATTTTTTGAAGAGGATGAGTAAACCTTTTGTAAAAACTGCATCTATCTAATATATTATTGGGTAAAGCTTTTCGAATCTTATTAAACTTAGTATTTTTGGTACCTCATAAAACCAGCTGAACATTGAAGATAATTGCTATGATTCCCGCGCGTTACGGTGCAACCCGATTTCCGGGGAAATTAATGCAGGACCTGGGCGGTAAGCCTGTAATAGTGCGGACATATGAAGCTACCAAAGATACCAGACTTTTTGATGAGGTCTATGTTGTTACCGATAGCGAGCTGATATTCAAAGAGATCGAACTGAACGGTGGTAAAGCCATCATGAGTATTAAAGAGCATGATTGTGGCACAGATCGTATTGCCGAGGCTGTTGAGGATATGGATGTGGATATAGTGGTGAATGTGCAGGGTGATGAACCATTTACGAGCAAATCTGGCTTGAAACAGGTATTGAGTGTTTTTGACGGTCCCGACGCCGACAAAATAGATCTGGCCTCATTGATGACCGAAATTTATGATTGGAAAGAGATCAGTGACCCTAATTCTGTGAAGGTGATCGTGGATAAGGAAAATTTTGCGTTGTACTTTTCCAGATCACCCATACCTTATCCAAGAGATAAAAATGCTGCCGTGCAGTATTATAAACATAAGGGGATCTATGCCTTTAGAAAAAAGGCACTCCTGGATTTTTATAGGCTACCTATGCGCCCCATGGAAGCGGTCGAGAAGATCGAGTGCATCCGTTTTTTAGAATATGGAAAAAATATAAAAATGGCAATTTCGAATATACAAAGTATTGAGATAGATACACCCGATGATCTGATCAGGGCAAATAAAGTATTGAAAGACGGTAATAATATCGTCGTTAATAATCAATATCGAAACTTTCCTATGGTGCCCAAAGTGGTCTATGGCCGGGGAAGTTTTGATCAGTTGTCTTCGATATTGGCACCACAGCGAAAAGACAAAGCACCGTTTATTTATTTGGTCGATGACGTATTCAAAGATAATGCGGATATTATCGACAGGATGAATCTTCGTTTCAATGATAAGCTCATTTTTGTTTCTGCGGAAGAGGAGCCTAAGACAGAACAGGTAGACACCATAGTGAAAAACATCAAAGGTGAATTCACCTATATTCCTTCCGGAATTATTGGAGTAGGAGGAGGTAGTGTACTCGATCTCTCGAAAGCAGTTTCAATTATGTTGACCAATAAAGGGAGTGCTGCAGATTATCAGGGCTGGGATCTGGTAAATACAAAATCGATTTATCACGTGGGAGTGCCTACCATTTCCGGGACCGGAGCCGAAGTTTCCCGAACCACTGTATTGATGGGGCCGGAGAAAAAACTAGGGATCAACAGTGACTTCACAACCTTCGACCAGGTTTTGCTGGATCCGGATCTAACTGCCAGTGTACCAAAAGACCAATGGTTTTACACGGGTATGGACTGCTTTATTCATTGTGTGGAATCTTTAAATGGGACTTTTTTAAATGAATTTAGCAAGAGTTATGGCGAGAAGGCATACGACCTGTGTAAAGAGATCTTCTTGAGTGATAACCTTTCAGAAGTAGAATCCCGCGGAAAACTAATGATGGCATCATGGCATGGCGGAATGAGTATTGCATATTCCCAGGTAGGGGTTGCGCACGCGATGAGTTATGGGCTCTCCTATGTTTTAGGTATCAAACACGGAATAGGAAACTGCATTGTTTTTGATCATCTCAAAGAATATTATCCGGAAGGGGTGCGAATTTTCAAAGAAATGAAGGATTACCACAACATCAAACTTCCCCAAGGGATTTGCAACAACTTGACCGAATATCAAATGAATACAATGATCGATATCGCATTGAGCCTGGTTCCGCTATGGGAGAATGCCCTTGGCGACGATTGGAAGAGTAAAATAACACGGGATAAATTGCAAGATTTGTATTTAAAAATGTAGTACCTTATCTACATTTTATGGGGATTAGCAAATTTATATTTCACAAACTACTCGGCTGGAAAATTGTGGGTGGTTTTAATTCTGAAATTAAGAAGGCCGTCATTATCGTGGTACCGCATACAAGTTGGCATGATTTCTACATAGGAGTATTTACCCGAAGAATTACCAGAACCAGTATCAATTGGATAGGTAAAAAAGAAATGTTTGCATGGCCTATTGGCTGGTATTTTAGATACATAGGTGGAGCTCCGATAGATAGAACTCCTGGTCAAAACAAAGTTGAGGCCATTACTGATATTTTTAAACATAAGGAAGAATTTCGACTCTCGCTGGCACCTGAAGGGACTCGAAAAAAAGTGGATACCTGGAAAACGGGTTACTACTATATTGCACTTGCTGCCGATGTTCCTATTATTCCTGTTTCATTCGATTATAGAACAAAAACTGTCAAAATCAACGAATCTTTTTTTCCAACCGGTGATATTGGGGCAGATACGGTGATTTTGAGATCTTATTATGATGGTGTAGTAGGCAAGAACCCGGAATATACTTAGATATCTTGCTGAAAGTAAAGCAGGCAGGCCTATACTTTTTCGTACATTTATCAAAACTATAATTGCTATGAAAAAATCATTTCCCCTTCTATTTGTACTAATATCTACAATCACCGCAGCACAAACACCTTGCACCGATGGAATGGCCGGTTCATTTGAATGCAGTGGTTACGATCTGATTTCTCAGATTTCCTTGGCAACTATGAACTCGGTTAAAGCAAATGACTCTTGGGGGTGGACCGACCTTCAGGACGGGAAAGAATACGCTATTATTTGCCTTAATGAAGGGACCGCATTTATCGATATTTCAGATCCGGTAAATCCGGTATATCTGGGTCAACTTCCCAGTGAAAGCAATGATCATACAACTTGGCGCGATGCCAAAACATATAACAACTATGTCTTCATAGTGAGTGAAGATAGCAACCATGGTATGCAGGTATTTGATCTGACTCGATTGCGAAATGTCGCAAACCCTCCTGAGATATTTACCACGGATGCGCTTTACAACGGTTTTGGAAGTGCGCATAATATTGCTATAAATGAAGATTCGGGTTATGCTTACGGTCTCGGTACCAGTACATTCTCCGGAGGGCCTCATTTCGTAAATATTCAGGATCCACTAAATCCCGTGTCCGAAGGAGGATATTCTGCTGATGGTTATTGCCACGATGCCCAGATCGTGATCTATGAAGGGCCGGATACAGACTATACCGGACGTGAAATTTTTATCGGAAGTAACGCTAACGAAGTTGTCATAGAAGACGTTACAGACAAGTCGAATCCGGTGACCATTTCTACCGTGAGTTATAATAATGTTAACTACACTCATCAAGGATGGCTGACAGAAGATCATCGGTATTTTCTATTGGGGGATGAAACAGACGAACTCAATCTGGGGATCAACTCCCGAACCATTATATTCGATTTTGAAGATCTGGATAATCCACAATTGAGCTTTGAATATTCGGGCCCAACCGGAGCTACCGATCACAACGGATATGTAAATGGGAATAAATTCTATTTGGCCAATAATGCCGCGGGTTTACGAGTTATTGATATCGCGGATATCGCCAATCAGAATATAAGTGAATTCGGGTTTTTCGATAGCTATTCAACAAATAACAATGCCGGTTTTAACGGGTCCTGGAGTATCTATCCCTTTTTTGAAAGCGGTCATATTGTGATAAGTGACAGGGCACAGGGTTTTTTATTAGTGAAGGCCCCTATACTCGGGATCGAGGATATAAATACGGGTGGTCAGTTTACCATATTTCCGAATCCCACATCGAATACCATCACCATTTCGTCGAGACAGTTTCCCATCACCTCGGTCGTGATCACAGATGTTTTGGGTAAATCGGTTTATTCTGAAGACTTTATTGAAACCGATGTTAAAACATTTGACATTTCATCCTTTGCTAAAGGAATGTACTTCGTAATAGTAAATAATGTAGTTAGTAAAAAAATTATTAAAGAATAATATTTTTATTCTTCCGAAGAACTCTCATCCATGGTGTGATATACATTTTGTACATCATCGTCTTCTTCGATCTTTTCTAATAATTTTTCAACATCGGCCGCTTCATCCGTAGAAATTTTCTTGGTCACTTGTGGAATTCTTTCAAACCCTGAAGATAGGATGTCAATACTATGGGTTTCCAGGTAGTTTTGTATGGCTCCGAAGCTCTCAAATGGAGCATAGATCAATACACCATCGTCATCTTCAAAGATCTCTTCCACACCAAAATCGATCAACTCCAATTCCAGTTCTTCCATATCCATTTCTCTTACACTCACCCGAAAGTTACATACATGATCAAACATGAAAGAAACCGATCCCGCAGTGCCTAAGTTCCCGTCACATTTATTGAAATAAAAGCGAACATTCGCCACTGTACGTGTATTGTTATCGGTCGCAGTTTCTACCAATACGGCAATTCCATGGGGGGCATAGCCTTCAAATATCACTTCTTTAAAATCTCCCAGACTCTTATCACTGGCTCTTTTGATCGCGCGTTCAATATTGTCTTTTGGCATGTTTACCGACTTCGCATTTTGAATAACCGCACGAAGCCGGGAGTTGCTGTTGGGGTCCGGACCACCCTTTTTTACAGCCATTACAATGTCCTTCCCAATACGTGTAAAAGCCTTGGACATTGCGGACCAACGCTTCATTTTTCTCGCTTTTCTAAATTCGAAAGCTCTTCCCATTTCTTATTATTTTGAGTACAAATTTAGCAAAATGATATACATGACAAAGCTTCAAAATTCAATTATGAAATTCCGGATCGATGTTTTGAAGATTGTTGTCCGGATATTAAATCTTAAGACACTAAGCCATTGATTATTGTGGCCAGTTGAAAATCCTTTTCTGTTACGCCACCCGCATCGTGAGTAGAGAGGCTTATTTGCAAAGTGTTATAAACATTCGACCAATCCGGATGGTGATTTATTTTTTCCACCTCAAAGGCGATACGTGTCATTACAGAGAAGGCGTCTTTGAAATCGTCGAACTCGAACGTAGTATGGATGGCATTGTCTTCGTATTCCCAGCCTTCCAGGTCTTTTAATCTGGATAGGATCTGTAATTCGGTGAATGGTTTCATAAACTAATTCTTTAAGGTGATAATTTCTTCTTTCAGAGTGCTGTCCTCTATAACTTCAGCAACTGTAATGCGATAGGTTTTGGGCAATTTGTTCTTCTTCGGGAGTATCGCTAAATATCGATCCTCGTTGCTGCTATACACACTTTTAAAGATAGGTGTTTTATCGCTTAATTTGTTTGAAATCTCCTTGAAAAGATCATCGTGATGTACTACATCTTTACTGGCGAGATGATAAATTCCCTTGCCCTTCTTATTGATAATATAATGTATCTGCTGGGCGGTCTTATCTGCGGTGGTCACACTAATTATCAAATTGGGAAATATTTCAAATGCAGCTTGATTTTTGATGGCCTGTTTCAGCTGAAAAACCTTCGGTGAATTTACGCCTAACACCATTGGTAATCGAAGGATAGCATAGTTTTCTTCAGGAAGTGTTTGTAATAATTTTTCGATTGATATTTTAAATCTGCCGTAATTACTTTGTGAAAAAGGAGTTTCATTCTCATAGGAGGGAAATGTTCCATTTCCGTCGAAAACATTGACGGTGGATATAAATAATAATCTTGAATTTGTAGCCATGCAATATTCTACCAATAGTTCGTGAGCTTTATATTGTGCAGCAAAATCTCCGCGAAGACAAGAAATAATTATGTCGGGTTGCACCTTGTTAAGTATAAGATCTAGGGCATCGTCTTCGACACGGTATTTGTAAAAAACCTGATTATCACTGAACAATTCTGCCTGGATGGAATAGGTGCCATATACGTCGAAGTAAGAAAGGAGCTCTTTGTACAGGGAATTCCCTATAAAACCACTGGCACCAAGTATGAGTATTTTATCAGTCATTGATTGAATTTAGAAACCTGAAGAAAAACTTCTGTCCTCGTGCTCCTGTCTTTTTTATCCTTTATA
>SMXJ01000088.1 GCA_004356305.1 Bacteroidota bacterium
GGAGATATCTTTAAGGATATGTGAGTTCAGTAAATTATAAGAATTGCTAAGGCTTCGGATTTCCGGGGCCTTTTTTTAATCGCCTATTTCTGTTATGTGTGACAATGGCTTAAATACCCGTATAATTACTAGGTGTGATCTTCCGCATTTCTGCTTTAATTTCTTCGGAAATATCCAGGGATTCTATAAATTTGGTGATCGATTCTTTTGTGACCGCCTCGTTCGTACGTGTCAAACTTAAAAGAGTTTCGTAGGGATTGGGATGTCCTTCTCTACGTAGAATGGTTTGAAGGGCCTCGGCCACTACCGCCCAATTGTTTTCAAGATCCTCTTTGAATTTAGATTCATTCAACAGCAGTTTATTCAATCCTTTCAATGTGGATTGAAAACCAACAATGGTATGTCCTATAGGTACTCCTATGTTTCTCAAAACGGTACTATCTGTAAGATCACGTTGCAATCTACTTACCGGAAGTTTAGCAGATAGGTGCTCGAACAAAGCATTCGCGATGCCAAGATTTCCCTCACTATTCTCAAAATCGATGGGATTCACTTTGTGAGGCATAGCCGATGAACCTATTTCACCTTCTTTTATTTTCTGTTTGAAGTAGTCCATAGACACATAGGTCCAAATGTCACGATCCAGATCGATCAATATCGTATTGATACGTTTCAGACAATCGAACAGAGCTGCCATATGATCGTAATGTTCGATTTGCGTAGTAGGGAAGGAGTGATGTAAATTCAATTTTCCCTCCACGAATTGCGTACCAAATGCCTTCCAATCAATAGCTGGATAGGCTACCTTGTGAGCGTTAAAGTTGCCCGTTGCTCCGCCAAATTTAGCAGCGTTTTTAATATTGTTGAGCTGTTCAAATTGCTCTTCAAGCCGCACGACAAACACATTTATTTCTTTCCCCAAACGCGTTGGAGAAGCCGGTTGCCCGTGTGTTCTTGCCAACATGGGTATGTCCTTCCAATCGGCGGCTAATGCTGACAGTTTTGCCTTTAATTCCAGTAGCTGGGGTACATAAACGTCGTTGATAGCCGCCTTAAGCGAAAGCGGAATGGCGGTGTTATTGATATCCTGTGATGTCAAACCAAAGTGGATGAACTCCTTATACTTTTGCAACCCAAGATCCTCAAATTTCTCCTTGATAAAGTACTCAACAGCCTTTACATCATGATTGGTTACCTTCTCAGTGTTTTTAATATTTTGGGCGTCATCCGAAGAAAATTCAGTATATAATTTCCGCAGTACCTCGAAAATTGAGGTGTCGAAATCGCTTAATTGTGGCAGAGGCAATTCAACCAAGGCTATAAAATATTCGATCTCTACTTGCACTCTGAACCTGATCAAGGCCTCTTCAGAAAAATACGGGATCAGGGCTTTGGTTTTGGACGAGTAACGTCCATCAAGTGGAGAAATCGCCTGTAATGAGTGAGTAGACATAGGTGTATTTTCTGAAGCAGCAAAGATAGAGCTTTTTTAGAATTCTTCCTGCCAGACCAATGGTTTAATCTGATCGATAAGTTCCTAAATAACAGTTTTCAAAATCGAATATTTATCTATTTACTTTTTGGAATTTGTTCCCGATTGTTATCGTGATTGTATTTTGTGATTTGCGAGAGCACTGAGCGACCTCTCGCCTTATACCCGGGACTTCCACAATGGATATTTTGTTGAATGATCTGTTGAAGCTCCGGATGGACCCAATCGAATTCGGTGCCCAGAAAGTACAATGTCGTCATCGCTCTTACCTGGCAGGCAACTTTTTGATCACTTATGAGCCAGTCGAAGGAACGCTCGGTCATTTGGATCTTTTGTGTTTCTGAAAGTACATCGATGAGTTGCGGATCTTTCTTTTGATAATATGCAATGGAAAGTAACTCGCAAAGATGTGCCATGGGTCTGACAATTTGATCTTTGGTTGCATTTTGCAGATTTCCGAAAAAATAATTGAGATGTGGATATAGATGTGTTAATTGTTTTCGGCAAATAAATTCCAGTACCCATGCGGCTTTATGTGATAGATCACCAATGTCATTAAAGCATGTTTCCAGTAGTTTTGGAAAAGTTTCGGGGTGAGCTAATACCCATTGAGAAGCTCTCTGCCTATTGGCTTTGGCAGCTGTCGCATAGTCTAATTCTTTATATAATTCTTCTGAGGTCAAAACTTGAAATTTATATTTTGGATAACCTTAGGCACTCCTATAGTTGCTTTTTCTGCAAAGACCGTAATTCTTTCAGTAGAGGAAATAGTTGGATTGGGATCCACAAAATAAATATGGGAATGTTGTGGCGAATAGTCGATCAATCCGGCCGCCGGATACACCTGCATTGACGTACCTACGATCGTGATAATATCCGCTCTTTGTACCAACTCTATGGCAACGTCCATCATTGGAACCTCTTCACCAAACCAAACAATATGCGGGCGTAACTGTGAATTGTGTTCACAAAGATCCCCTAAGTTGAGGTCTGTCCGCCAATCGATTACAATGGATTCATCATTGGTACTGCGTACTTTCAACAATTCCCCGTGTAAATGAACCACATGGGTACTTCCTGCCCGCTCGTGCAGATCGTCCACATTTTGTGTGATGATTGCCACTTCATGCTCCTTTTCCAGTGTTGTCAGAGCCAGATGCGCGCTATTGGGTTCTACTTCCAACAATTGTCTTCGTCTTTGATTGTAGAAATCCAATACTAATTCCGGATCCTTTGCAAATCCTGTGGGTGAAGCCACTTCCATTACATCATGACCTTCCCACAGTCCATTGCTATCACGAAAGGTTTTTAAACCACTTTCAGCACTCATACCTGCTCCGGTAAGGATAACAATCTTCATTAACGGTTGGTTTAAAAGTTAGGAAAGCAAGTTAACGAATAGAATATGAGAATCCATGAGTCAAGAGTCTAAAGTCAAAAGTCCGAAGTTTATTGTGGCCATTAATCCGCTTAGTACATCTGTCTTCTGGCTTTTGTAAAAACTGCATTTTTCTTCGGAAGAGAAACAGAAGGTGTTAGCGATGAGGTTATGCAAGTTGCAGACGGATACCTGAAGATTCCGATGTTTGGTTTTACGGAAAGCCTTAATGTCTCGGTCTCTGATGCCATTATTTTGCAAAATCTTGTGTCCTGCATGCGCACCAAAAACATAAATTGGAAACTCGATGATGAAGAACACCGCGAACTCGAATTCAAATGGGCCAGAAAAACGATAAAGCGGGTGGATGAGATCATTGCACGCTTTCAGGAGCAGAAAAATTTGTAATTTTATAGAAACTACTAAAACGTGGTATCATGATGACATTCTTATACATATTAGCCATAATTATTGGTGTATTGGTACTATTAGCTTCCTTTGCACCCAAGAAATACGATGTGAATCGCAGTATTGTGATAAATAAACCAAGACAGGAGGTATTTCAGTATTTAAAATATATAAAGAACCAGGATGAATGGTCTCCCTGGAAAAATCGAGATCCCGGGATGAAGCAGACATTTTCCGGCGAAGACGGAACCGTTGGATTTATATCCAAATGGGATAGCGATCACAAGCAAGTTGGAGCAGGGGAACAGGAGATCACAGGTATTACGCCCGATGAACAGATTAGAACAGAATTGCGGTTCTTAAAACCCTGGAAAAGTGTAAGCACCGCATATATAGAGACCCGGGAATCAGCTGATGGAGCAACCAAGGTTACCTGGGGTTTTTCCGGCACAAATAAAGTTCCAATGAATATTATGATGTTATTCTACAATATGGATAAGGCCGTTGGGAAGGACTTTGAAGAAGGCCTTGAGGAATTGAAGATAGTGCTGGAAAACCAATTGAAAGAACCGAACATTGAAAAATAGCCAAAACACCTAAACCAAAATCTATGAAATCAAACCCGGTAGGATGGTTCGAGATCCCAGTTACTGATATGGATAGGGCCAAGGCATTTTACGAGAAAGCATTCGAGATACAAATTCAAGTGGTGGATTTAGGAGGCACCCTAACGGGATGGTTCCCAAATGTTGGTGACGTGATCGGCGCGACCGGTAGTTTGATCAAGCAAGAAAGTTATATTCCTAGTCACGAAGGCACTTTAGTGTATTTTTCGTCAGCAGATGTGCAAATTGAGTTGAACCGTATAGAGACCGCCGGAGGTAAGATACTGCAAGGTAAAACACAAATTTCGCCCGAACATGGCTATATGGCAGTCTTCGAAGATTCCGAAGGCAATCGAGTAGCACTGCATTCACGGCAATAACTATTGATCTATGAATTACGAACCTAAGAACAAGGATTTTCGGAAAAAGGTTCAAGCAAGTTTTGACCGTCAGAAATTTATGGACTTGATCGGTGCAGAGCTGGTTGAAGTCACTCCGGGCTATTGCGAGATCAAAGTTCCCTTTAATGAATCATTGACGCAACAGCACGGCTTTTTTCACGCGGGAGTGATCAGTACCTTGGCAGATAACACGGCAGGGTATGCGGCATTTTCACTCATGGAGGCAGATTCCACAATTTTAACGGTAGAATTTAAACTGAACTTACTGGCTCCGGGAAAAGGGGATGTATTGATTGGAAAAGCTGAGGTGATCAAGAACGGAAGGACCTTGACTATTTGCAGGTCTGAGATCTATGCGTTCCGGGATGGAAATGCAACGCTTTGTGCGGCAGGACTATCTACTTTGATCGAGTTAAAAAACAAGAGTGATTATCGATAATCACAATCTTAGATCATATAACTTTCTTCAATGATGAAACTTGTTTTCGCTACCCATAATCAAAACAAATTTCAGGAAGTAAAGCTCTTATTTCCTCCATATATTGAATTATTGAGCTTGACCGATATTGAATGTTTTGACGAGATCCCTGAAACTGAAGATACCATTGAAGGCAATGCGATCTTAAAAGTAGCTTATGTAAAGGAAAATTATGACCTCGATTGTTTTGCAGACGATACGGGCCTGGAAGTAAGATACTTGAATGGAAAACCGGGTGTTCATAGTGCCCGCTATGCCGGGGCCGGGAACAACGCGAAGGCCAATATGTTGAAATTGCTAAAGAATTTAGAAGGTGTTGAAGACCGTTCTGCTGTGTTTAAAACCGTAATCGCGCTTTCGTTGAAAAATAAGGTACATCTGTTTACAGGAATTTGTGAAGGAAAGATCATTTCAACGCAAAGAGGTAACAACGGATTTGGATATGACCCTGTATTTCAACCAAGCGGATATAACCAAACCTTTGCCGAAATTACTTCCGAGGAAAAAGGAAAGATAAGTCATCGCGGAAAAGCCATTCGGCAATTGATCGCCTATTTTTTAAAATAGCTTCCTACCGGGGTGAAGATTATTATTTGGTAAGAATTAGGCAGTTAGCATTAAAAAAGTATCTTTGCCGCTAATTCCTCAGAGTGAGGAAGTGTTGAAGTAAGACAGTTGGGTTTAATCGTCGTCGTCTTCGAGTCAGCACAATAACGATTAATTATAACAAATGTCAAAATTTCAGCAATTGGGCCTGGAAGATATCTTCGTTCGGGCCATCGCCGACATGGGCTTTGAAACCCCAACTGAAGTTCAGGAAAAAACAATTCCCATCCTTTTAGAAAAAGAAACAGATCTCGTTTCTTTGGCACAAACCGGAACCGGTAAAACGGCAGCCTTTGGTTTTCCCATGCTTCAGAAGATAAATGTAGAGAGCCGTACCACTCAAGGCCTGATCCTTTCGCCAACCCGTGAATTATGTATGCAGATCGCTACAGAAATGAGGAACTACGGAAAGTACGTCAATGGATTAAATGTAGTAGCCATTTATGGTGGAGCCAGTATCACAGATCAGGCAAAGCAGATCAAAAAAGGAGCGCAGATCATTGTCGCCACACCCGGCCGAATGAAAGATATGATAGGCAGGGGGATGATTGACATTTCCAGAATTGAGTATTGCGTACTCGATGAGGCGGATGAAATGCTCAATATGGGTTTCTATGAGGATATTACCGACATATTATCACATTCACCTGAAGATAAAAGCACCTGGCTGTTTAGTGCGACTATGCCAAAAGAGGTTTCTGCCATTGCTAAAAAATTCATGAATGACCCAGTTGAAATTACAATTGGAACCAGAAATACCGGAACGAAAAATGTATCCCACGAATATTATTTGGTAAATGCACGAGATAGGTATCAGGCTTTAAAAAGACTGGTAGATACGAATCCCGATATTTTTTCATTGGTTTTTTGTCGAACCAAACGTGATACGCAAAAAGTAGCCGAACTCCTGATCGAAGATGGCTATAATGCCGCAGCATTGCACGGAGACCTGAGTCAGAATCAGCGTGATATGGTGATGAAATCCTTCCGTTCACGGCAAATACAGATGTTGGTGGCAACAGATGTGGCTGCAAGAGGTATAGATGTAGAAGATATTACTCATGTGATCAATTACCAATTACCGGACGAGCTTGAGGTCTACACTCACCGTAGTGGCCGTACCGGTCGAGCCGGGAAAACGGGTATTTCTATGGTAATCGTATCGAAAAGTGAAGAGCGCAAGATAAGAGCGATAGAGAAGAGCATTCAGAAAAAATTTACAAAAAAGGATATTCCTGGCGGAATGGAAATCTGTGAAATTCAGTTGTTTCATTTAGCCAACAAGGTAAAAAACACCGATGTCAACCACGAGATCGATATGTATTTACCGAGGATCAATGAGGTTTTGCAGGATTTCACAAAGGAAGAACTCATTAAAAAAGTATTCTCGGTAGAATTCACGAGATTTTACAATTACTACCGAAAAGCCAAAGACCTGAATATAGCGGCCGGCAGTGGAGGTTCAGATAAGATATACACAGAGAACAGCGTTCGCTATTTTGTTAATATAGGCCGCAAGGATGACCTGGAATGGATGGATTTGAAAGATCTGGTTCGCGAATTGACCGATCTTGGAAAAGATGATGTTTTTCACGTAGATACCATGGATACCTTCTCCTTCTTCAACACAGATGAGAAGTACATGGAGAAAGTACTTGCAGCACTTAAGGGGATAGAATTCAATGGCCGGATGGTCGATATAGAAATTTCCAAAGATCGGGGCCGTAAAGGTGGCAGAGGAAGCCGTAAAGGCGGTGATCGCGGTAGAGGCCGTAATGGAAGAGATCGTAAATTCAACAAAGGAAATCGCAAATTTGATAAGGGAGGGGACTTCAAATTCTCAGGTAAAAACAGAAGAAGATCCTCGGGGACCAATGAGCGTAAAGTTGCAATTGTAGGTAGAAGAAGATCTTCAGGTTCGAATGAAAGTAAAGGAACCGGTGGAAGACGACGTAGGCGAAGTTAGTTTACGGATGGGCTGGTGTTTAATTCGGTTACTGCGTTGGTCTTCTATTATTGTTGTCGTGAAAAGCCGAAATGAAAGAAGACCTAAAAAATGAATGAGGATTTGTGAAGATCAAACAGAAATTGTTGAGTATCGAACTTTTTACTCGCTTAACGAAACTTTGGCAGGAAATTAGTATCTAAATGTGTATTTTTAGCCTCAATAAGTCGCTATGAAGAGAGTTTTAATCATACTTTTTTTAATTATAATTCCGTTTTATACCTGGGCTCAGGAAGGTAGGATCATCAATGGTGTTGTCTTGAATGATGCTGATGATACTTCATTGGAAAACGTAAATATTGTGAA
>SMXJ01000089.1 GCA_004356305.1 Bacteroidota bacterium
GAACCTATTGAAACAACATCGATCTTAGACCGTTTCCCATGTACTCCACCACTTAAGCCCAGTCCCAAAAAATCATTAAAATAATTCTTAGGATCATTTCGAATTCCATAATCTTCCTTGAACAGCCACAAAGCGTCACTAGCCCCGGAGTCGATTAATAAGGTAACTTCGTACTCTTTATTAAAAGAGGTGATCTTATTTCTTATGTAGGGCTTGTGATTACTAAATAGAATATTAAAAGTCTCACATGACCTGCATCGTTTCGGTTTATAAAATTTCGGGTCGTAGATGGTAAGAATTTCCGAGTCATAATCGGTTTTTACCACGAAATCCCTAAAAAATTCATACCCGATAACCCCATGAATATTGACTCCCATTCGGGGTGAGAAATTAATGTTCCTATCATAGATCACATAAACTGTATGGTTTTTATCAATTGCCTTACCCACTATAAATTGGTTATTTATGCTCTTTAACGCATCGATATCCCCACCTTCTCCCAATCCTCTGATCTTAACCCGAGTGACATTCTTAATTTCCAAGGAATCATTGTCGTACAGGCTAAATAGCAACGTATAATTCACACCGGTATCCAATAAAAACGAAAGTTCTTTTCCGTTCACTTCTACCGGAATGATGACCAAATTATTAACCAGATTGAAAGTTATTCTGTCCTTTATCTTGCCAAGAGGTAACTTAAAGCCCGCTTGAGAATGTCCTGTTAATTGTATTCCTAAACAGAGGAAAAAAAAGATAAGAAAAGAGTAAAATGGCCTATAATTATACATGCGATCTAGAAGATATAAAAATTCGACCAAATCCTACGGAATCCATTAAATTTTAAGAAATATTTCGCAACTTTGTTGTCTTAATTTATAAACTATGCCTGCTGTATCAATGAAGGGTTTAAAAATGCCGGAATCACCTATCAGAAAGTTGGTTCCTTATGCCGAGAAAGCCCGCAAAGCGAACAAACATATATATCATTTAAACATTGGGCAGCCGGACATCAAGTCACCGGTGGCAGCCATGGATGCCGTTGCCAATCACGGTATCGATGTTTTGGCCTATTCCCGCTCTGAGGGTTCTGAAGAATTTCGCGAAAAAATAGCAGCCTATTACGGGAGAAATGACATCCCCGTTACGGCAGATGATATTATTGTTACAACGGGGGGTAGCGAAGCATTATTATTCGCCTTGGGGACGATATGTGACGAGGGGGATGAAGTGATCATTCCGGAACCTTTCTACGCAAACTACAATGGTTTCGCAATAGCATCGGGCGTGAAAATTGTACCGGTGATCTCAAAAATTGAAAACAACTTTGCGCTGCCACCCATTTCAGACTTTGAAAAATCAATCACTTCAAAAACCAAAGCTATACTCATTTGCAATCCCGGAAATCCAACCGGCTATTTATATACTAAAGAAGAAATACACACCCTGGCCGGGATCGTAAAAAAACACGACCTTTTCTTAATGGCAGATGAGGTGTATCGTGAATTCACTTATGATGGTCTGGAACATTATTCCATTTTGCAAGAAGATGATCTGGCTCAACATGGTATCATTATCGATTCTGTGTCTAAAAGGTATAGCATGTGTGGGGCACGTATTGGTTATCTGGTTTCAAAAAACAAAGAAGTGATCGCAACCGCTTTAAAATTTGCGCAAGCCCGTTTGAGTCCACCAACCTTTGCACTAATTGCCAGTGAAGCAGCATTGAGTACGCCTCAAAGTTATTTTGATGAGGTAATTTCAGAATATAAAGGCCGTCGCGATACTTTGGTAAAGCATTTGCAGGAGATCCCGGGGGTCAAAGTAGGAGTTCCTAAAGGAGCATTTTATTGTATCGTTGAGCTACCCGTGACCAATAGTGATAAATTTGCACAATGGTTGCTCGAAGAATTTGACCTTGACCAGGAAACGATCATGGTGGCACCCGCAGCCGGATTTTACTCTACACCCGGTGTAGGATTGAATCAGGTTCGTATCGCCTACGTACTAAACAAAAAGAGCCTGATAAGATCCGTAGAGATATTAAAAGAAGCATTACAACAATACCCCGATTAATGCTCATCGAAGAACATAGATCTCTTAAATTATTCAACACTTTTGGTATTGATTGCAAGGCGAGGTATTTTGTATCTATCACCTCCGTCCCACAACTGAAAAAAGTGCTTTCACAAGAAATTCATCCTTCCCTTTTGGTTCTGGGTGCCGGAAGTAATGTATTACTCACCGGAGATGTAGATGCTTTGGTGGTACATATCGATTTAAAAGGGATTTCTATAGTTTCTGAAACCGATACCGCCATCCGTTTGCAGGTAATGGCAGGAGAGAATTGGCATGAATTTGTCCGGTACTGCATTGAAAAAGAGTATGGAGGCATTGAAAACCTATCGCTGATTCCTGGAAATGTAGGAACGGCCCCCTTACAAAATATTGGTGCGTATGGTGTTGAATTATACGATGTTTTTGTAAGCTGTGCCACTATCGAAATTGAAACATTAAAGGAAAGAACATTTGACAGGTCGGCATGTGAGTTTGAATACCGCGATTCGATCTTTAAGAATAAAGCTAAAGGCAAATACATCATAACGAGTGTGATTTTGGAATTGACCAAAACCAACCATAAGATAAGTGCTTCGTACGGTGCCATCCAGGAAAAATTGGCAGAGAATCATATTGAAAACCCGTCGATCAACGATATTTCCAATGTTGTGATCGCCATACGTCGATCCAAATTGCCGGATCCGTCACAATTGGGGAATTGTGGCAGCTTTTTTAAAAATCCTGTGCTCGATTCAGAAGCATTTAAGCGATTCAGAAGTAAATATCCCACTGCTCCATTTTATGAAGTATCTGTTACCCAATTTAAGATCCCTGCAGCCTGGCTTATCGAAAAAGCCGGTTTTAAAGGCCAGCGCTACGGTGATGCGGGTGTTCATAAAATGCAGGCATTGGTACTGGTGAATTACGGAGGTGCAACCGGCGGTGAAATTTGGGAATTAGCACTTCGCATTCAGAAAAAGGTAAAACAAGATTTTGGTATTTATATCGAACCCGAAGTGAGCGTTATTTAGTTATCGTAAGCACCGCGTCCAGAATGTGTAATTTTCCGTTCGTTCCCAAAATATCACTCTTTCCAATTTTGGCTGTGACCCCATTCGAATCCTTCAAAATAATATCACCATCATCGAGGTAGGCCTTTAAACTGGCCCCACCCATAGTTTTAATGGAGTGTTCTCCATTCTTTTGAATGGACTGCAACAGTTCCGAGGAGGTTAGATCATCTTCAACGATATGGTTTTTTAATAGTGTGGTCAAGACCTCTATATAATCGGGATTTGAAAGATTTTGTTTTATCCCCTGGGGGATATTCTCAAAGGCATCATTTGTCGGAGCGAATACCGTCAACAGTCCTTCACCGTTCAACAACAGATCTGCGAGTTGAACACTTACGATCATACTCGTGAACTCACTCAATTCGGGAGTGGCCATCATTTTGGCCATTACGCTGTTGATCTGTTTTTTTCTGGTTTTGGTCAATTCTGTATTGTCTGTTTCTTCAGATATATCTGATGTAGTCAAACCAGGAGAAAAATCGGAATTCTTAGGATCGTTCTTACAGGATAAAAGTAGAATAGAAAAAAACAGGGAACTGATAATAATGTGGAATAGTTTCATAAATATAAGAGGTTATTTCGGTTTAAAAATAACCAAAATCTATTTATATCCGCAAGAAAGATCGTATTTTTGCATCATAACTATTCGGTATGGGTTTATTAGTCATCACGCTCGTTTTACTACTGCTTGCAGTAGGAGGAATTGCCATTAAAATATGGGCGATAAAAGATGGAAAATTTGCGGGGACCTGTGCCAGCCAAAGTCCGTTTCTAAATAAAGATGAAGAAAATTGTAGCTTTTGTGGCAAGGCACCGGATCAATTCGACACCTGTACGGAAGAACCTCATAATTAAGTCGTAGCCTATGTTGCTACTCTATATATTTATTACTGTTGTCCTGGTCAATGTGGTCTATTTTATTCTATTTTCCAAGTTTTCGTTTTTAATATCTACGAAATTCACCAACAACGATTCCTTCCCGGTTTCCATAATTGTTTGTGCTAAGAACGAGGCAGAAAATTTAAAAAATAATATCCCTATATGGCTTGCCCAAGAACATCCTAATTTTGAAATTATCCTCATCAATGATGCATCTACAGATGACACCAAGGCAGTGATCGAATCGTTTGCCAAGAAGGATGACCGCATTCACACAGTGAATATTGAAAACAATGAAACTTTTTGGAGCAATAAGAAATACTCTTTAACCCTGGGGATCAAAAGAGCTTTTAATAAGCGAATGCTATTCACCGACGCCGATTGCACACCTGCCTCCAATCAATGGCTCAAACTAATGACTTTGGCTCTGAACCGGGAAAAACAGTTGGTTTTGGGATACGGTGCATATAAAAAGGAAAGAGGGGTTTTAAATGCGCTTATTCGGTTTGAAACATTAATGACCGCTGTGCAGTATTTTTCATACGCGAAAGTTGGGATGCCTTATATGGGAGTGGGTAGGAATCTCGCCTACACCAGTCAACTTTTTTATGAGAATAGCGGATATATGTCACATATGAATATTCCTTCCGGCGACGATGATCTTTTTGTGAATGAAGCTGCTACAAAAGAGAATACATCCCTCTGTTTTCACCCTGATTCATTTACGGTTTCTATTCCGAAGACATCTTTTAAAACCTGGTTCAAACAAAAAAGGAGGCACATATCAACTGCGAAGTACTACAAATCAAGACACCGCTTTTTACTGGGTTTATACTATTTGAGCAATTTACTTTTTTGGCTGCTTGCAGTCGTTTGTTTGATCTTTTTAGATTGGAAAATTCCGCTTGCCATTATTATTTTTAGATTGCTGTTGCAGTACATTTTTATCGGTAATGCGACAAAATTATTAAAAGAAAGAGACCTAATGCCCTATTTGCCTTTTTTAGAATTATTTTTAGTCTTCATGCAATTAACTATCTTTATTTCGAATAAATTGGTAAAACCAAAACGTTGGAAATAAACAAAGCTGAAATTAAAATTCAGATAAGACAAGCCAAAGAAGGGAAGCAAAGCGCTTTTAATTTTTTATTAGATCTATTTTGGAATAACGTTTATGGTTATCAACTGAAAAGGGTAAGCAACGAACACGAAGCGGAAGATATTACCATCGAAACTTTCTCCAAAGCATTTGATAAGATCGATACCTATAATGAGGATTACCATTTTAATACCTGGCTAATCGCAATTTCCAAGAACATTCAAATTGATAAAAGTCGGAAGAAACGTGCATCTATACAGAGTCGAACCACAGACGCAACTGTGGAACAGGTGAAAAAAATAGCCGACAAAGATCCGTCTCCCGAAGATAAATTGATCACAGAACAAAACCTGGCCGAATTGCTTCAATTTATCAAACAGCTCAAACCACATTACCGGGAAATAATAACTTTGCGCTACTTTCAGGAAATGAGTTACAATGAAATATCGAATGCACTGGACGAACCGCTTAGCAATGTGAAGGTGCGATTGCTTCGTGCCCGTAAGTTACTTTCAGAGATCATTACCCAAAACAGATAGAGTTGAAACATTTCTTTCAAAAATTAGGCCCAGGTTTTCTTTTTGCCGGTGCAGCTATAGGTGTATCCCACTTGGTACAATCTACCCGGGCGGGTGCCGATTTTGGCTTTGGGCTGCTTTGGGCACTCCTTTTGATAAATGTGCTGAAATACCCTTTCTTTGAGTTTGGTCCTCGTTATGCGAGCGCTACCGGTGAAAGTTTGTTGATGGGATATGAAAAAATGGGTCGAGAGGTATTAGTGGTTTATTACATTATCACTTTTGCTTCCATGTTTACAATACAAACAGCAGTTACAATTGTGACAGCAGGAATTGCTTCTTCATTGCTTGGCGGTGGTTCCATGGTGGTATGGACAGCGGTCATCACCGCTGTTTGTTTTGCTATTTTGATGCTGGGGAAGTATAAGGCATTGGATTCTTTGATGAAGATAATCGTGATAGGACTTACCATAAGTACCATAGCCGCTGTGATCCTGGCGACAAAAACAGTGAATAGTGTTGATTTCAACCAAATAATACCAAAAGACGCGATTTCAATAGGCTTCTTGATCGCTTTTATGGGATGGATGCCTGCTCCATTGGACATTTCTATATGGCATTCGGTCTGGACTGTCGAAAAAAAGAAATTGGACCCTTCCATTACACCGAAACAATCTCACTTCGATTTTAATGTGGGTTATATTGTCACAACTGTTCTGGCCTTTGGTTTTGTTTCGCTAGGTGCATTGGTGATGTTTGGCAGTGATGAAAGCTTCTCCTCGAATGGTACTCAATTTGCAAATCAGCTGATCTCTATGTATACCAATAGCTTAGGGGATTGGGCAAAAATAATTATTGGGATCGCGGCCTTGACAACAATGTTCAGCACGACATTGACCACTTTAGATGCCTCACCACGTGTGATGCATAAGACTTCAGAAATAATATGGAATAAAGCGTTCAAAAGAGGATACTTATTTTGGTTACTTGTACTTATTGCGGGGACGCTTTCTATTTTTTTCTTTTTTATTGCTGAAATGGGCCTCCTCATTAAAATAGCCACCATACTTTCCTTTTTAACAGCCCCATTTTACGCTATTATCAATTTCAAATTGATCTTCGGTAAACACACACCACGAGCTTCTCAGCCTTCAAATTATATGAAATATTATAGTGGGTTTTCGATTGTGATCCTCATTGCTTTTAGTTTATGGTATTTAAGCACGCTTTTTTGATAAAAACCACTTCCGGGTTGTCTTTTACTGCAAACTTAAAATTGTATCTTTGTGCCTGCTATGGAAATACAAAGCTTAGAAATTCAAAAACCAGCTCCTAAGCCGAAATGGCTCAGAGTAAAACTACCTACCGGTAAAAAGTACACCGAACTTCGAGACTTGGTGGAAAAATACGATTTACACACTATTTGTACTTCTGCAAGTTGTCCCAATATGGGTGAATGCTGGACCGAAGGTACTGCCACATTTTTGATCTTAGGGAATATATGTACTCGTTCCTGTGGATTCTGCGGTGTAAAAACGGGCCGCCCGGGAAGCATAGATTGGGAAGAACCCGATAAAGTTGCACGTTCGATCAAGATGATGAATATAAAACATGCAGTGGTCACTTCTGTGGATCGTGATGATCTAAAAGACATGGGGTCTATTATTTGGGGCGAAACAGTGAAGGCCATTCGCAGGATCAATCCTGAAACGACTTTGGAAACTTTAATTCCGGATTTCCAAGGTGTCACCAGAATCATTGACCGCATCATCGAGGTGGCTCCCGAAGTTGTCTCTCATAATGTGGAAACCGTTAAAAGGCTGACCAGAGAGGTTCGTATCCAGGCCAAATATGAAAGAAGTTTAGAAGTATTACGCTATCTGAAACAACAAGGCATAAAACGTACTAAAAGTGGAATTATGCTGGGCCTGGGTGAAACTGAGGCCGAAGTGATCCAAACCATGGAAGACCTTAGAAATGCAGACGTGAACATTGTGACCATTGGTCAATATTTGCAGCCTTCAAAAAAACACCTCCCGGTAAAGGAATTTATCACTCCGGACCAATTCGGTAAATACAAAGAAATTGGTTTGAACATGGGTTTTCGACATGTGGAAAGCAGCCCGTTGGTGCGATCTTCGTACAAAGCACAAAAACACCTCACTTAAAATCCAAAAATTCGAATGACAAACTCCATCAAAATAGGCATCAATGGATTTGGGCGTATTGGCAGGACTCTTTTCAGGTCCTTGATAGATCATCCTCATATTGAAGTGGTGGCGATCAATGATATATCAAATGCGCGTACTCTTAGTCATTTATTGAAATACGATAGTATTCATGGGGTATTAGAGGGTATTGTTACTTTTTCAGAAAAAGAAATTATCGTCAATGGGAAATCGGTGGCATTTTCTTCTGAAACACATATTGAAAACATCCCGTGGGGCGCGATTGACATGGTTGTAGAATGCACAGGGAAATTTAAAACCACCCCCGAATTACAGAAACACTTGGAGGGCGGTGCCAAAAAAGTGATCCTTTCCGTGCCTCCTTCCGAAGATGACATAAAAACCATTGTTCTAGGCGTAAATGATGATATTTTAGACCCGAACGATACCATTGTTTCCAATGCGTCTTGTACCACGAATAACGCGGCACACCTGCTTAAGATCATGGATGAACTATGCGGAATTGAGCAAGTCTATATCACGACCATACACTCGTATACTACCGATCAAAGCTTACATGATCAACCACATAATGATTTACGCCGTGCGCGCGCTGCAAGCCAATCTATCATTCCTACAACTACCGGAGCTGCCAAATCACTCACAAAGGTTTTTCCTAATTTGGCCAACGTTATCGGGGGTTGTGGAATACGAGTACCCGTGATTAATGGTTCCCTGACGGATATCACATTTAATGTGAAACATCCTACTACTATTGAGGTTATCAATAAAGCGTTCAAGTTAGCTTCTGAAGGCGAATTGAGAGGTATTCTTCAATATACTGAAGATCCAATCGTATCTATCGATATCGTCGGAAATACACATTCTTGTGTGTTTGACTCCGGAATGACCTCTGTTATAGGTAAAATGGTGAAAATTATTGGATGGTATGATAATGAAACTGGATATTCTGCAAGAATTGTAGATTTAATCCTACAATTATCGAGGAAATAACTATATTTATCGGCGAAGTGCATCATTTTTAGTAAATTGAATAGACTGAAATACAATAATATAGCCATTTTACTCATTCTCTTTTTCATGGTTTTTAGCAGTTATTCGCAAAAAACCCAAAAGGACACCATTGCTGTTGTGGAAAAATACCAAAATGAGTCCATGCAGGCCCTTTTTTTACAAGATTATGAAATTGCGTTAGCCAAACTGGTTACTGCAGAAAAAATGGCTGCTCCCACAAACAATGTCAAGTTAAAGGCGAATTTGATGATATGCATTGCGAGGGTCTACTACATCATAAATAATTATGATAAAGCAAAATCGGAAGCCGCCCAGGCTATTACTCTCCTCAAAGATAAAAACGAAAAAAGCCTTCTTGCATTATCTTACAAGCTTTATGGATTGATATTGACACAGTTGAAGGAATTTCAAGATGCTGAAGAATATATGAGGAATGCCAATAATATCTACATCGGCTTGGGTGATGAGAAAGGGCAGGCCGAAATTATATTCGCTTTAGGTGTATTGGAAGAACAACGGGGTAATTATAAAAATGCCATCAATTATTTTGATGCGGCTATACCTTTATTTAACGAATTTAATTTCATATATCTTGAAGCGTTCTCTCATCTGAATAAGGCCAGTTCATATTTGTATTTAGAGAATGATGATCCATCACAAAACTTGATATCATCCAAGGCTGCATTGAAAAATGCTCTTGAGATTCTTGAATCGAATCCATACGCCAAACTCAAAAAACATGCCTACCGTATAGCCGCAAATATCGCGTTGATCGAGAACAATATTGAAGAAGCTCAATATCAATTCGGATTGTACACCTCCATCAGTGATTCGTTGAATCAGGTATTCATAAAAGCAATTTCAAAAGGAGTTGATGTTGACAAGAACATCGGTGATCTGAACAGGATCATCGCAACTCAGCAAAGTAACATCGACAAGCAACGGCGCTCCATTAATTTTGGTAAAATGACCACTGGCCTGAGCATTGCGTTGATCGTTATCCTCTCTTTACTTACGTTATCCCTTTATAAGAACAATAATTTGAGAGCCAAGGCCAACGAGCTACTTCAAGATAAGAACAGTGAATTACAACTTGCAAAAGAAAAGGCAGAAAAAGCTTCCCTCGCCAAAGCTCAATTTTTATCTACTATCACTCATGAGCTTAGAACGCCACTATATGCAGTAACCGGATTGACGCATTTGTTGATGGAAGAAGACCCAACACCAGAACAAAAAGAACACTTAGACTCCTTGAAATTCTCCGGTGAATATCTATTGTCATTGATCAATAATATATTGGATCTCAACAAGCTTGAGGCCAATAAAGTAGAAGTAGAAAAAACTTCTTTCAATCTTAAAAAGCGTGTGACCGACGTATTGGTGGCTTTGAAGAAATCTGCCGATGACAAAAATAACAATCTTCATTTTGAATATGATGATGACATCCCTGTAAAACTTTTAGGCGATCCTCTGAAACTTTCCCAGATCTTGATCAATTTAATTGGTAATTCCCTGAAGTTTACTCAAAACGGAGATATTTATGTTCGCATTCAAAAGGGTAGTGAAAACAATGACAGGATCTCTGTTCGCTTCGAAATTGAAGACAATGGAGTTGGAATTTCAAGGAAAAAACAGAAGAGTATATTCGAAATCTTTTCGCAGGCATCCCTTCAAATTAACCGGAAATTCGGCGGCACCGGTTTAGGACTGTCGATCGTTAAAAACCTGCTGGAACTAATGGGTAGTAAAATCCAATTGGAAAGTCAATTGGGAAAAGGCTCTAAGTTTTGGTTTGATATCAATTTTGCCATTTCAGAAGAATACCAAGATAAGAACCCCAATAACATCATATACGATGTGGATTACTTAGCCCTAGAAAATCGAGATATTTTAATCGTAGAAGACAACAAGATCAACCAAATGATCACTAAAAAGATCCTGGAAAAGAACAAGATGAGATGCCTGGTAGCAGACAATGGTAAAGACGCCATCGCCTTGGTGAAGGAGCATAATTTCGATGTGGTACTAATGGACATCCACATGCCCGGAATAAGTGGTATCGAAGCGACTCGGGAAATTAGGAAATTCAATAAAAAATTACCAATTATTGCTCTGACCGCGGTTACCATAGATGAAAACCTGGATGATTTCTATCGTGCCGGTTTTAATGAAATTATTCCAAAGCCTTTCAAGACGGAAGAATTTTTTGAAAAGATCTATCGATCAATGGAGAGAAAAAAATTACCTGTTGACGACTAATCTTTCCTAAAGTTCTTCACTGCGTCCCAAATCAGTTTTTTGAGAGCATCTTCCCGCACATTGAGCAATTCCATTTTTATAGGTAGATAATACAATGCGAACTTTCCTAATTTTGATTGCAGTCGCATATAATCTTTTTCTGTGGTTAATAGGATCTCTTTCTCTTTGAGCGAAGAAATTTCCGAAGAACTAAAATTGTGATGGTCGGGAAATTTTTCGTGAGTGAACACAAATTGTTTCTTTTTCAAAAATGCTACCAACGGTTTGGGATTCGCTATGCCCGTGACCAAAGTAAAAGGTTTGTCTGAAAGATATTCTATGGGTAGAGATTCAGTTTCACTATGTACGAATTGATCGTATCCAATTTTAGAAAAATAGATCCTTTGATACGGTTGCAAGTTCATTTCGTACTGTATTTCCTGCAATTTTGAATAAGCAACCCCATCGGGACACTTGGTTACGATGATGATATCGGCACGCCGAGCACCTCGTTGGGATTCACGCAGATTTCCCGCAGGCAGAACGAGATCCTTCGTAAATAAATCGTCAAAAGGCGTGAGTAAGATCGTAAATGAAGGCCTGACTTTTCTATGCTGAAGGGCATCATCGAGTATAATAACATCTGCTTTAGCTTTCAGTTTTTCAATACCTTCTTGCCGGCTGGCACATACGGCCACAGTAACTTTTGGAAATTTTTGTTTGAACTGTAGTGGCTCGTCGCCCACTTCTTCAGCAGTACTGGAGATCAACACTTCTATAAAGCCATTGCTCTTTCGTTTATAGCCCCGACTCAAGACGGCCACCCGATGATCTTTCCGAAGAAAATCGACTATATATTCGACCATAGGCGATTTCCCGCTACCTCCCACCGAAAGGTTTCCCACGCAAATAACAGGCAGATCATAGCGCTTACTGTTCTTCCAACCATTGTCATAGGCGACATTGCGTAACGAAGTAATTCCATCGTACAAAATAGAAAAAGGGAAAAGGACCTTCCTGATATTCATATAACGAAAATAACAAATTCCAAGGAATAGGGCGTCGGCTCATATACATTCCTACTTAGTGCCAAGTGTTTCCCCGTTGAAATGTGTAACCGTTTGATAAGCATTAACCCCTAAACTCTAAACTACTAAAACAACTATTCGGTATTCGTTGATGCGTTTAATCGTATAATTGCTAATTCCATCTTCCGACTTTCGACTTCCGAATTCCAACCTCATACCCTATGCTTCCCACTTCGAGTTTCATTCTTTCCGCCTTCGTTCCCCTCCTGCATTCCATTTTTACATTTCCCGCCTACATTTCCCGCCTACATTTTATTTCGGACGGGCAAGTATTTCGGACTGGCAAGCGTGCTTCGTGTCTTTTATTTCCTTTTTCAGAAAAAATCATAATAGCCTATCTTTACCTGAAAATATACGGTATGAAGGTTACTGACGTCGTTCACATATTGGAAGAACTCGCTCCGCTCTCCTATTCCGAAGATTTTGACAATACAGGATTGCTCGTTGGAGATGCAAGTGAAACCGTTTCAGGGATCCTGGTCACTTTGGATACGTTAGAAGATGTGGTCGATGAAGCCGTGGAGCAAAACTGCAACCTCATCGTAAGTTTTCATCCCATCCTGTTTAAAGGACTCAAAAAAATTACCGGAAAAACCTATGTGGAACGGGTTGTTTTGAAAGCGATCAAACACAATATTGCAATTTTTGCAATCCACACCGCATTGGACAATGCATGGAATGGCGTGAATGCCATGATGTGTGAGAAACTCGATTTGATAAACCGAAATATCCTTATTCCACAATCAGGTACCATCAACAAACTCGTCACCTTTGTTCCTTCGGAAAATGCAGCTGCCGTGAGAGAAGCTCTTTTTGCTGCGGGTGCGGGAAATATCGGCAACTATAGCCATTGCAGTTTTAACCAGAGTGGCATGGGAAGTTTTAAAGGCAACGAAGATTCCAATCCAGAGCGCGGTAAAAAAGGAGAAACGCATTTCGAAGCCGAAGTACAAATTGGGGTTACCTTTCAAAAACACTTGCAATCCCGAGTGTTGCAAGCCTTGTTCGAATCTCATCCTTACGAGGAGGTGGCCTATGAGATCACTACCTTAAATAACCCTAATCAGCATATAGGGATGGGGATGACAGGTGAACTCGAAAAGGAAATGTCCGAAGCTGATTTTCTCAAACATATCAAAAAAACATTCAAATCCGGCTGCGTACGGCATTCGGCTTTATTAGGAAATCCAATCAAGAAAGTAGCTGTTTTAGGTGGCAGCGGAAGTTTTGCTATTGAGGCCGCCAAAATGGCTGGGGCCGATGCTTTTATCACTGCCGACTTAAAATACCATGATTTTTTTACCGCTGAAAATAGTCTTTTGCTGGCTGATGTCGGTCATTACGAAAGTGAACAATTTACAAAAGAGTTATTAGTTGCTCACCTTAGTAAAAAAATTAGTAATTTTGCACCTGCCTTATCCGCAGGCAGGATCATTTTATCACAAGTAAACACCAATCCTATCAGTTATTACTAATATATGGCAAAGAAAGCAGAAAGTACTGTAGAAGAAAAGTTAAGAGCATTGTTTGATCTACAATTGATCGATTCTCGCGTAGATGAAATAAGAAATATTCGAGGGGAACTTCCTTTAGAAGTTCAAGACCTGGAAGATGAAGTGGAAGGAATGTCCACTCGTCTTGATAAAATGAATGCCGATCTTGAAGTAATTGAAGAAAGTATTAAGGATAAGAATAACTTGATCGCAGAGGCTAAAAGCCTGATCAAAAAATATTCCAAGCAACAGGACAACGTTCGTAACAATCGTGAATACAATAGCTTGGGCAAAGAGGTAGAATACCAGGAGTTGGAAATTCAATTGGCCGATAAGCACATCAAAGAATTTAAAGCACAGATCGAGCAAAAAAAAGAGGTAGTTGATACGACCAAAGATCGTTTAAAAGAACGTCAAGTTCACTTAAAACATAAACACAGTGAGCTGGATGAGATCTTATCAGAGACCGAGAAAGAAGAAAAAGCCTTGCTTAAGGAATCTCAAAAATACGAAAAGAACATCGAAGAGCGTTTGGTAAAAGCTTACCACCGTATTCGAACCAATGTAAAAAACGGATTGGCTGTGGTACCGGTAGAGCGTGGAGCCAGCGGTGGGTCTTTCTTCACTATTCCGCCGCAAGTGCAGATGGAGATCGCCGCCCGGAAAAAGATCATCACCGATGAACACAGTGGCCGGATTTTGGTTGACCCTGCCTTGGCTGAGGAAGAAAAAAATAAAATGGCGAAACTTTTCAAGAAAATAATATAAGAAAACCTCAACTCTAAAAATAACAAAGCCTTCACACGAACGTGGGGGCTTTTTTTGTTACTTTACTGAAAGGTTTTTTGGTGCAACCGACTTAGAAAACCAAACTATCATGGTTATGAAAAAGTATCTGTTAATATCGCTATCATTTGTATTATTGAGTTTCCAGGCTTCTTGCCAATCAAATACAAAAAATAAAGAAACCGAATCTCTGGCTCAAAAGGAACAAACACCGGTGCAGGTGGAAAGCAAAGACGGTTATGACCGTGCGTATTTTGCCAGTGGCTGTTTTTGGTGTGTGGAAGCAGTGTATGAAAGTGTGAAGGGAGTAAAAGAATCTATCTCGGGATACAGCGGTGGCCATACCGAAAACCCTACTTATGAGGACAGTAACACCGGCCGAACGGGACACGCAGAGGCTGTTGAAATTATCTACGATGCTGATGTTGTGAACTTTAGCGAATTGGTAGATGTGTATTTTGGCTCACAAAATATCACTCAGGTGAACGGCCAGGGTCCGGATCACGGTTCCCAATACCGTTCTATAATCTTCTATCAAAACGAATCACAAAAAGAGATCATCGCCGCCAAAATTGCTGATCTTGAAAAAGAAGTAGGTGAAGGCAGAGTAGCAGCACAGGTACTCCCTTTTCAAAAATTCTGGGTGGCGGAAGAATACCACCAGGATTTTGAACGCCTGCATCCGGATCATGGCTATATTCGCAATGTATCGGTTCCGCGCTTGCGTAAATTTCAAAAGAAGTTTCCAGAGTTGTTGAAAGAGGGAGTGGAGCACTAAATAGTCTTTTATAATTCTAGCAAGGGTTTGATGCCTTCACCTCAAACAACAGCGGATATAATTTTTTCTTAAGTTCAAACATTCCGGATTCGTTTTTTACCAGATCCGGAAATATATCATAAGGAGAAGCATCGTATTCGTTTAGGTATTCAATCGTTAATC
>SMXJ01000090.1 GCA_004356305.1 Bacteroidota bacterium
CTCGCATAAGCCCTTCGCTATCAAATTCCCAATGCTCATTCCCATGAGTTCGTTTCCATTGTCCCGTTTCTGCGTCTCTCCATTCGTATTCAAATCGGACTGATATTCGGTTATCGGTAAAGGACCAGAGATGTTTTTTCAGTTTGTAATGGGTTTCTTCGCTCCATTTGTCCGTTAGGAATTCTACGATGGCTTCTCTACCGGTGAAAAACAGATCTCTGTTTCTCCATTTAGAGTCGACTGTGTATGCCATTGAGATCTTTTCCGGATTTTTACTGTTCCAGGCATCTTCTGCTGCTTGTACTTTTGCTTTTGCGGTTTCCTTTGTAAAAGGAGGGACTAGTTTTTTCATAATTGCTTATTTACATACAGACAAGTCTGTATTATTTAATGATGATAAAAGTCGTTTTCAGGCCAGTAACCTTACACATGCTCTTTTTGCAGTATTAATTGGCCAGTCATTTTTCTGAATTTGTGATAGGATGATAGCACCTTCAATTAAGATCATGATTTCATCTCCTAATTTTTCTGCTTGCTTATCGCTATATTTATTTTCTTTTTTTATAAGATCATGGATCCATTCCCGAAATTCATTTTTATGCAAGACGGCCTGGTCTTTTATTTTGGTATGATCTTCAGGCAGATCCGCAATAATGTTTTGCCAACCGCAGCCTCTATAATTTACTTCAGTCAGCCATTCTGTCAAGTAATTGAAACAACCTAAAACTTTTCCGCCTTTATGATCTGTCCTGGAAACACACTCATTCAATTTCCCCATCCACATTATATGTCTTCCTTTTAGATAGGCAACGGCGATATCCTCTTTGGATCTAAAATGCTGATACATGCTCGCTTTTGCAACAGCTGCTTCTGCAATGATCTGATTTATTCCGGTTTGATTATAACCATTGAAATAAAACAAACGAGATGCTGTTTCTATGATGCGTTCCTTTACATTCAATTTTTTCATGGGACAAACATATAACAATTTATTAGTAAACAGACAAGTCTGTATGTTTTTAACATTCCTTTAACACAATAAGTCTCGAATTTCTATTTATTTCAATCTAGTTTTATACCATAACCTTTGGTCGTATAAGTTAAGTTGCCTTGGTTATTTGGGATTCGCTTTTATTTTTAAGCTTTTCCATGGAAATCATAAGTATGTGTTTTTCGGAAATAGAATTAACTTATTATTAATTAACAAAAGTTGTCAGGGCTATCCGTATTTTTGCAACAGTAAAGAAGAAAACTATGAATTCTGAAATTATAGAGAAACTCAAATGGCGATACGCCACCAAGAAGTTTGATGCCTCCAAAAAACTTTCCGAAGAAAAACTGAATATCCTTAAGGAAGCCTTTAACCTCACTGCTACCTCCTATGGTCTGCAGCCACTGAAAATGCTGGTGATCAGCGATCCTGAAACCAAAGAACAGTTGATGCCCTTTTCTATGGATCAGCCACAGGTTCGGGACGCCTCTCATGTCTTGGTTTTGTGTATAGAAGATAAAATAACTCCCGAATATATTACACAACATTTCGATAGAGTAGAGGCCTCTCGAAAAACATCCAGGAATATTTTAGAACCTTTTGAAGATTTTTTAGTCACTTCATTTTCAGAAAAACTACCCGAAGAGATCTCCCTTTGGATGATAAACCAAGCTTACCTGGCCATGGGAAATCTCCTGACCGTTTGTGCTCTGGTCGATATCGATGCCTGTCCCATGGAAGGATTCGATCCTGAGAAATATGATGAACTGCTTCAACTACGCAAAATAGGATTGCGTTCTGTTCTTGTTCTTCCGGTAGGATATCGGGCTCATGACGATGAATTTTCAGAAATGAAAAAAGTACGCAGAGGCGTGGAAGAGGTAGTTATTGAAATTGATTAGATAATAAATTCCGCAATAAACAAGCAACCCTTATCTTTGCCCGACGTCTAATGATAGGATTGTACTTAAAAGATTGATCATTAAACATTACACAACATGCCCGGATTTGAAGTTTTTGGCGAAGAAGAACGCAAACAAGTAAACGATGTATTGGAAAGCGGTGTACTTATGCGCTATGGGTTTGACAATATGCGTAATGGCCACTGGAAAGCGAAAGAATTTGAAGCTGCCTTCGCTAAACGAATGGACAGTACTTATTGCCAACTCGTTTCCAGCGGGACATCTGCTTTAACTGTTTCATTGGCCGCAGCCGGAATAGGAGCAGGGGACGAAGTGATCATGCCCACCTTTACTTTTGTGGCTAGTTTTGAGTCTATAATGATGTTAGGTGCTGTCCCTGTATTAGTGGATATAGACGATACTTTAACCTTGGATCCAGCCGCAGTGGAAGCTGCTATTACTTCCAGAACACGCTGTGTGATGCCGGTGCATATGTGTGGTTCCATGGCCGATTTGAAAGCCTTGAAGTCCATATGCGATGCGCATGACCTTCTATTGATCGAAGATGCCTGTCAGGCAATTGGTGGAACATTTGAAGGAAAACCATTGGGGAGTTATGGTGATCTGGGATGCTTCTCGTTCGATTATGTAAAGACTATCACTTGTGGTGAAGGAGGTGGGATCATTACAAACAATAAAGAATATGCGATCCGCTGTGACCAATATCAGGACCACGGCCATGATCATATCGGAAACGATCGCGGGGCTGAGAAGCATCCGCACCTGGGGTATAATTTCCGTATTTCTGAATTGAATGCGGCTGTAGGAATAGCACAACTGGCTAAAATTGATGATATATTAGCCCTGCAAAAAAAGAATTACACCATTATGCGTGAAGCCTTGACGGAATTGGACGGTGTAACTTTCCGTAGAGTTCCCGAAGGTGGTGTGGAGAATTATTCATTTCTGAATTTCTTTTTACCATCTGAAGATCTTGCCCAAAAGGCTCATAAAGCATTGGCTCAAGCCGGTGTTGATGCTTGTTTCTACTGGTATGAGAATCATTGGCACTATATCAATAGTTGGGAACATTTACGAGATCTGAATAGTTTGGGCAGACTTCCTGCTGAAATCCGAGATCAAATTCAGGATCTGAGTAACGCGGATTTTTCCAAAAGTGATGCATGGATGAGTCGTGCTATTTCTTCTTTGGTAAAAATAGGATGGACCGATGATCAGGTAAGAGAGAGAGCTTTAAAAATGAAGGAGGTTCTTTCCGAAATACTTAAAACGGTATATACTCTGTAATCTCCAGGCCATATCCAATTATTCCCACCCTCTTGGTTTGTGTATTGTTGGAAATGAGCCGTATTTTGCTTATTCCCAGATCATGTAGGATTTGAGCACCAATTCCAAAATCTTTGTTATCCATTTCAATTCGAGGGGCCTTAGCTATCTCACCTTCAATTTGAGTGTCTCGTAGTTCCCCCAAGCGTTTCAATAAATTCATCGATTGGCTTTGTTGATTGATAAACACGATAGCTCCCTTGCCTTCCTTGTTGATAACACTGAACATTTTATCCAATTTTTTGTCGGCGTTATTGGTTAGCGTCCCTAAAATATCATTATTCACCAATGTGGAATTCACTCGAACCATCACGGGTTCGTTTGCCGACCATTCGCCTTTGGTCAGTGCAATATGTACTTGATCGTTCGTTGTCTGTTTATAAGCACGAAGTCGAAAGCTTCCATGCTTGGTATTAATACTAAAATCTTCTTTTTTCTCTATAAGTGAATCGTGCTCCATACGATGCGCTACGAGATCTTCGATGGAAATAATTTTCAGATCGAATTTTTTGGCAACACTTATCAATTGTGGCAATCTCGCCATGGTTCCATCCTCATTCAAGATCTCAACCAGGATACCGGCGGTTTCCAAGCCGGCTAATCGCGCCAGATCGATAGCGGCTTCCGTATGCCCGGTACGGCGTAATACCCCTCCTTCATATGCTCGCAATGGAAAAATATGCCCCGGACGCCCTAAATCCGCGGGTTTAGTCTCACTATTGGCGAGCGCTCTGATGGTTTTGGCACGGTCATGCACCGAAATCCCCGAAGTACAACCATGGCCAATCAGATCTACCGAAATAGTAAACTGTGTATGGTGAAGTACAGTATTGTTTTCGACCATCATATCCAGATCCAACTCTGAACATCGCTCCTCGGTGAGAGGTGCGCAAATAAGTCCTCGACCATTGGACGCCATGAAATTGATCATTTCCGGAGTCACCATATCTGCAGCAGCAATAAAGTCGCCTTCATTCTCACGATTCTCATCATCTACAACAATAATGATCTTACCATTTTTAATATCATCAATGGCTTCAGAAATAGTATTGAGCTTTATCACAACGCCGTTTTCAGTAGAGATCATCACAATTTTTTACTATACAAAGATACGAAGACATTTTATTTTTTAGCCAAAGTCGGTAATGCTATAACAAAAAGGGCTTGCGATTATGTTTTCTTTCTTTTGAATAATCTTCCCAACCGTTGCAGAAAAGAATCTATATCAACGATTCCTTGATCAGTAGTAGCGCGGTAGGTTAGCCAAACACCCAGGGGAAGCATTATTGCCGTACTCAGCCAACTCGCTATAAAGGGATGCATAGTGCCGTCTTCGGCACTGTTCTTGGCGAAAATCCCTATAAAGTGATAGGTTAAAAAGAGAAATATCGCTACTACCATTGGAAGTCCCATTCCCCCTTTACGAATTATAGCACCTAAGGGAGCGCCTACAAAGAACAGAATAATACAAACCATCGATAAGGCAAACTTTTCATGAAGCGCCATTTCGTGTTTATTAAGTCGCTTGGCCTTTATGTGGAACTCAATTTTTTTTGAATTTAAAGATTGGATCGTACCCTTGACATTGTTGATGGCTGTTTCCAGAATTTCACTTTGCTGTCGTTCTACGAACACATCGAGAATTTCGCTATAGACCGTATCTTTGGTTACCCTTCTTCTAATTGTATCCCTAAATTTATTGACCCCGGTGCGGTAATACATATTCTCACCAAACAGCCTAATATCCTTAGTGAAACTATTTGAAAGTGTATCAATTTCAGCGAATAGCTCACTTGCCCGATACATATTGTGATTACTTAATTCGTTTTGCTTATTGATGTCTGTATCATTTAGCGCGGTAAGATCAATATTCAAAGTATATTCTTCAAAATAACTCTTGGCAAAGGGCCGGCTGCGTTGCTTTACCGCATTTTTAAGTTGAATATCCTCGTAATAGTTTCCATCCTTTAGCACTAAAGAAAGTGTATTACTTCCTTCTTCGCTGACCAATTCTCCTTCTTTGGCTATAATAACCGTAGAATTCATATTAGGGCGCATAGAGTTTTTCTTATGGATAACTACTTCCCGTAAATATTGCCCACGATCGCCATATTTTTCGGCGACCTTGATATTAAAGTCATCTCCTATACTACTGAACTGCCCCTCCACGATCGCCATCGACGGGCTTAATTGTGAAATATTCCTTCGTAGGTTTTGCCATTTGTATTCGGAATAGGGGATTACATTATTTGCGAAAAAGAAGGCTGTGATCGCCAGGCCTACAATAAAATAGGTCAAACTACGCATGGCTCTTTGCAGCGAGATCCCGTTTGATTTCATGGCTGCGAATTCATAGTTTTCGGCAAAATTTCCGAACACCATCAACGAGGTGACTAAAATAGTGAGAGGGAGCACCAATGGAATTAACTTAGGCGCAAAGAACCAAAGGAACTTTAAAATGACCCAAATATCTATATCCTTGCCGGCAAGTTCAGAAATATATAGCCACACCGTCTGCAACACAAAAATGAACATCAAAATAATGAAGACGCTAAAAAACGTCTTCAAATAGGCAATTAATATGTATCGATCTAAGATTTTCAAGACAACACGGTTAATCTAGCCGGTCGATGTAATACCCATCTTTTTCATACTTGGCTTGGTCAAAGATAAAAAGTGTTTTTGACAAAGGCTGATTGGTTTTAAAAGAATTAACAGTCAGGGTATATTTTGTACCATTGGCATCGGTTTGAATCAATTTATAGATATGTTTGGTTTGAACATCTATTCCCAATAAAATATCTTTGATCTCAGCCTTTGAATCGATAGGCCTCAATTTTACATATTGAATTTGTCTTCCTTTGATATTTTGTGCAATGTCCATTTGGTAGGTATATCCATTTTCATAAAAAGTGAGCAATTTTGACGGGGTTATTTCTTTATCGTCTTCTGCCCTGTATGACGAAATGATAACCTCTTCATCTTCCGGCACAATGGTGTAGATCTTTTGTCCGTCAAACATACGGGTAGTGCCCAACATATTCAGCAGATATTTATCTCCCTCTATGGAAACGTTCCCTCGTGTATCTTGATTAACTCCTTCTTTGGCGTTGTTCAAATTCCATTTAAAGTCTATTACGATATTATTGTAGCTTCTCACCTTGGCAGAAACCTCGTTCAACAAAGCCCTGGCGCTTTGAGCGGGTGCCAAAGAAATGCTACCTACAGCGAGGAGCAAAACTATAATTGTCTTCATTTTAATAATCATTAGTATCGTTGTCTAAGATTTGGTGTAAAGCGTCGATCGAGGAAACCAGTACTTGTCTCGCTTTGCTGCCTTCGAAAGGGCCTACTATACCTGCGGCTTCCAATTGGTCGATGATACGACCGGCCCGGTTATAACCCAGTTTGAGTTTTCGTTGCAATAACGAAGCCGATCCTTGTTGGGCGATCACCAGTACTTCGGCGGCTTCCCGAAACAGTTTATCTCGCTCATCGACACTTACATCAAGAGTTGTGCCAGCTTCCTCTCCTACATATTCCGGCAAAATATAGGCATTTGCATACGCTTTTTGAGATCCTATGAACTCTGTAATATCGGCCACTTCAGGTGTATCGACGAAAGCACATTGGATACGTGTCAGATCGTTACCCTGAGTGAAAAGCATATCTCCACGACCTATGAGCTGGTCGGCGCCGGAAAAATCCAAAATAGTGCGAGAGTCTATTTTACTGGTAACCCTGAACGCAATACGGGCGGGGAAGTTGGCTTTGATAATTCCGGTGATCACATTCACCGAAGGCCGCTGCGTAGCGATGATCAAATGAATTCCGATAGCACGGGCTAATTGGGCCAGCCGGGCGATAGGTGTTTCTATTTCTTTCCCGGTTGTCATGATCAGATCGGCGAATTCATCAATCACCAAAACGATATAGGGTAAATAGCGGTGCCCGTCATGTGGGTTCAACTTACGCGCCTTGAATTTTGAATTATATTCTTTGATATTTCGACACATCGCGTCTTTCAGCAGATCGTATCGATTGTCCATTTCAATACATAGTGAATTTAGCGTATGGATGACCTTGGTAGTATCAGTGATAATGGCTTCCTTGGTATCTGGGAGTTTCGCCAGGAAATGTCGTTCGATTTTATTGAAAAGTGTCAATTCAACTTTTTTGGGATCGACAAGCACGAATTTCACCTCTGCCGGATGTTTTTTGTAAAGCAAAGAGGTCAGTATCGCATTGAGTCCAACCGATTTCCCTTGTCCGGTGGCTCCTGCCATCAATAAATGAGGCATTTTAACCAGATCAGCAACGAAGGTTTCATTGCTGATAGTCTTTCCAAAAGACATAGGTAGTTCCATTTCGGCATTCTGAAACTTGGGAGAGGCAATAGCGGACCGCATGGAAACGATCTGCGGATTTTTATTCGGTACTTCAATTCCTATGGTTCCGCGCCCCGGGATAGGGGCAATGATACGAATCCCGAGTGCCGAAAGTGACAAGGCGATATCATCTTCCAGATTCTTGATCTTAGAAATACGAACGCCGGCATCGGGAACGATCTCGTATAAGGTGACGGTGGGGCCAACGGTGGCCTTGATATTTGAGATCCCTATATTGTAGTTATTGAGTGTATCAACGATTCGGTTTTTATTCGCATCAAGCTCTTCCTGATTGATAATTATCCCTTTGCCACCCGTATAATCCTTTAGCAGATTAATGGTCGGGAATTTATAGTTAGCCAATTCCAACGTAGGATCGAACTCACCAAAATCTTCAACCAATTTTTCACTCAGATTTTCAGTTACTTCTTCTTCAACCATAGTGGGTTTGACTTCCATTTCGAGTTTATCTCCGCTTGTGCTCGAACCAACTTCGGCGATTGGGGAAGTCGTTTCTATAATGGGTTTAGTGAGTTCTACTTTATCTTCGGAAGGATTTGTAATATCCAATTGTATTTCTGAGGTCTGTGTGGAACTATTTTCGACCACATCTTTTTCATAATCGGTTTGCTCGATTTCCCGTGAATCATCCGTGGTAGAAAAATCATCCTGTATTTCCTTTTTTGTTTTTCTGAAGACAGACGCTACTTTCTCAGGAGTAATTTTCAATCGTGAAACCAGGTAAATGATCGCGAGAAAAGTCATCAATAAAATAGTCCCGATCAATCCCATATATCCCTGCAATAAGTCATTGATCTCAAGGCCCACGGCCCCACCCAATATTGAGCCTTGAACATGAAAGAAACCGAAAAAAACAGATAACCAGATCATCACTAAAATTCCCCAAAACCAAAACCTGAGCAGTTGTCTCTTCGCATAATCAAAAAAGAAATAGATACCCGTCAGGCATACTAAAAATGCTAAAATAAAGGCGGAGATCCCAAATCCTTCATGAATAAAGAACCCACCCAGGAAATTACCCACATCTTCCAGCCAGTTTTTAGCAACAGAGTCACTATTCATTTCTCCAAGGATACTTTGGTCGTCTTTCCAGGTGAACAGGTGTGAGATAAAAGATA
>SMXJ01000091.1 GCA_004356305.1 Bacteroidota bacterium
CGATACGATTTTGACGGGAATTTCAATCGAATTGAATATGAAATGAACGGTTATGTAAATTGGAAAAATAATTGGTGGACCGAGCTGGGTGGCGCGCACATTCCACGTATTTACAGCAATACAGTTTTGAGAGGAGGGCCTAGATATCGTTGGAATGATGAATACTTTTTTTATATTTTTTCAGGAACGGATAGTAGAAAGAAGTTTAATATGCATTTGGGATATGTACATTCTGATGCAACTCAAAATAGTTCGTCTTTAAGACGATATGTAGTTCGTTTCTTTTTCCAGCCTTTGAATTCATTAAATTTTAGGTTGGTTACCGAATACGAGCAAAGTCCCAATAAAACCCAATATGTTACTGAAAGCATCTTTAATGGTACCCCAAGGTATATCACCGGGGAAATCGACAACGAATCATGGAGCACCACCTTACGGGTTAACTTCAATATCAACCCGAATTTGACGATCCAGTATTATGGGCAACCGTTCATTTTTAAGGCCAAATATTCAAATTTTAACTACGTGAACAACCCGGTTGCAAAGGACCTGAACCAACGGGTTTCGTTATATGGAGAGGACCAAATCTCTTTTTTAGATGGTGCATATTTAGTGGACGAAGATGTTGATGGGACTATAGATTATTCCTTCGGAGATCCCGATTTTGCCTATGTGCAGTTTCGATCTAATTTAGTATTGCGTTGGGAATACATCCCCGGCTCTGAGATCTTCCTGGTGTGGTCGCAGGGAATCACGGGTTTGGGGGACGTTAACAATAGCTTCAGTAAAATTATTGACAACCAATTATTAAGTGCAAAACCGCAAAATACATTTTTATTGAAGGCAACTTATCGGTTTGTGTTATAGTTGTTGGTTGATGGTTTTTGGTTGATGAGGAATAATTTATTTCTCATTTTTACACCCCTAAAGCCCCCTCGAGGGGACAATCTTCAGTTTAATGCGCCTCTAACCAATTCTCGCCTACTCCAATTTCAACATCCAAGGGTACCGCCAATTTATAGGCGTTTTCCATTTCGGTTTTAATCAACACCTTTAGTTTCTCTAATTCCGGTTTGTACGCATCGAAGACCAATTCATCATGAACCTGCAGGAGCATCTTACTTTTTAAGTTTTCTTCTGAAAGCTTTTGATGGATATTGATCATGGCTATTTTTATAATATCTGCCGCACTCCCCTGAATAGGAGCATTTACAGCATTGCGTTCTGCCGCGCCACGAACCACGGCATTGCGTGAATTGATATCTTTTAAATACCTGCGACGACCTAAAACTGTTTGTACATAGCCATTGTCCCGTGCAAAATCTACCTGCTCACTCATAAATTTACGCAATTGAGGATATGTTTTGTAATAGGTTTCAATGAGTTCTTTGGCTTCGCTTCGAGAGAGGTCTGTTTGGTTGCTCAATCCGAAAGCCGATACCCCGTAAATAATTCCAAAATTCACGGTCTTCGCATTAGCTCGCTGCTCTCGTGATACCTCCTTCAATGGAATATCAAATACCTTAGCCGCCGTAGAAGCGTGAATGTCTTCGCCATTTTTGAAGGCCTTGATCATGTTCTCTTCATCACTGAGGGCGGCAATGATGCGCAGTTCAATTTGAGAGTAATCCGCAGATAATAATACATGGTCTTTATCACGCGGGACGAAGGCTTTACGCACTTCGCGGCCGCGCTCCGTACGAATTGGAATGTTTTGCAAATTAGGATTGTTACTGGCCAATCGACCTGTTGCCGCCACCGTTTGCAAATAGTCGGTATGCACACGATGTGTAGTGTCCTCCACTTGCTCCGGTAATGCATCCACATAGGTGCTTTTCAATTTTGCCAAGCCGCGAAATTGCAGGACATCACTAATTATTTTATGATCTTTTGCCAAATACGAAAGTACATCTTCAGCCGTAGAATATTGTCCGGTTTTGGTCTTCTTAGGTTTATCAACCAACTTCATTTTATCGAAAAGAATCTCTCCTAATTGCTTTGGCGAAGCTATGTTGAATTCTTCCCCGGCTTCCTTATAAATACTCACCTCTAGTTTTTTAATGTCTTTGTCCAATTCCGTAGAAAGACTATCTAAAAAGTTTGCATTAAGATTGATGCCTTCCAATTCCATAGCAGCCAAAACCCTGAGTAAAGGAATTTCAATATCATCGAATAATTTTTGAGTGTTAGCTTCACCCAATTCGTTTTGAAAATGTTCTTTTAACTGAAGGGTAATATCTGTATCCTCCACGGCATATTCCGTTTGTTGATCGATAGGTACTTGTCGCATGGACAACTGATTCTTGCCTTTTTTACCGATGAGTTCGGTGATCGAAACCGGTGTATAGTTTAAGTAGGTTTCGGCCAGTATGTCCATATTATGGCGCATATCCGGGTTGATGAGGTAGTGTGCTAACATGGTATCGAATAGTTTACCTTTTACATCCACATTGTATTTGGCCAATACCTTGATATCGTACTTTAAATTCTGTCCTATTTTTTCAATGTGCTCAGCTTCGAAAAAAGGCCTCAGTAGTTCGATAAGATCCTGTGCTTTGCTTTGATCTTCGGGAAAGGGGAGGTAGAATCCTTTTCTCGTTTCCCATGAAAATGCGATCCCGACGAGTTCCGCCGTCAACGGATTTAACCCCGTAGTTTCGGTATCAAAACATACACTGGGTTGTTTCATCAAGTTACCTATAAACAATTTGGTTCCCATTCCGGATTGTACGGTTTGATAGAAATGTTCCGTGTTATGAATCGTGTTTCTGGAGCTGGTTATCAGTGCTTCTTGACTGGGTTCGTTGTCGCCACCAAAAAGAGAGAATTGGCCCGCCCCGGCTGATGCGCTTACTACTTTATCAGGAGCTTCAGTTTTGCCGGCTGTGGAGGTTGTGGATTTGGCTTCTTCCGAACTAAAAGTCTTTAAGAAATTTTCTGTTAATCTTCTGAATTCCAATTCCTGAAATATATCTACAACACCCTGTATATCGGGTTCGGACATTTCGAAGTCTTTTGCGTGAAATTCCACGGGAACATCCAGTATAATAGTCGCTAATTCTTTGGAGAGCAACCCCAGCTCTTTAGCCGCTTCCACCTTTTCCTTCATCTTACCTTTTAGCTGGTGCGTATTGGCCAAAAGCCGTTCCATACTACCGTACTCCTTTATAAACTTTTTTGCGGTTTTCTCACCTACGCCCGGAAGTCCGGGTATATTGTCGGCGCTGTCTCCCATCATCCCGAGGAAATCAATCACTTGTAAAGGATCTTCTACTTCAAACTTCGCCTGAACTTCAGGGATGCCCCAGGTTTCATAACCACCTCCAAAAACAGGTCGGTACATAAATATATTTTCAGAAACCAGCTGCGCAAAATCCTTATCGGGTGTGACCATAAAGGTTTTATAGCCTTCTTTTTCTGCTTTTTTGGCAAGTGTTCCAATTATATCATCGGCTTCAAAACCTTCCTTCACTATGATGGGGATATGCATGGCTTTCAGTATTTTTTCAATATAAGGGACAGCGATCTGTATGGCCTCAGGGGTCTCGTCACGATTGGCTTTGTATTCCGGAAACAATTCATTGCGGACATGACTTCCACCTTTGTCAAAACACACCGCTAGATGGTCAGGCCGCTCTCGCTTGATCACATCCAGCAGAGAATTTATAAACCCCAAAATGGCTGAGGTATCCATCCCTTTACTATTGATACGCGGATTTTTAATAAAAGCGTAATACCCACGAAAAATAAGAGCGTAGGCGTCGACGAGGAAAAGACGTTTTTTGTCGGACATAAATTGTGTTTGTTAGTCCATCAAAAGTAAAGAGAAGACTTCAGAAAAAAGAATTTTTATAACAAAAGAAATTGCCAGCCAAACGATTCATTTTAAATCGCAATTCGTATTTTTCCGACCGCATAGGACCGTAACATTTGCGGCAGCGTTTGTAAACAAAAATAAGCATGAGTAGATTTTCAATCGCAATTCACGGAGGTGCCGGAACATTGGTAAAGGGATTAATGACTTCTGAATTGGAAGTAAATTATAAAAAGGCTTTGGACGTAGCTTTGGAAGCCGGATACGAGGTTTTGAAGCAAGGGGGAAGATCGTTGGATGCTGTTGAAGTAGCGGTTAAACACTTAGAAGATACACCCTTGTTCAACGCCGGCAAAGGCTCGGTTTTTACTGCTGAAGGAACACATGAAATGGACGCCGCCATTATGGATGGAAAAGAATTGCAGGCAGGAGCGGTTTCTTTGATCACAGGGATTAGAAATCCTGTAGCTTTAGCCCGCGATGTCATGGAGAAAAGCGATCATGTTTTCTTAGCGGGAGAAGGGGCAATGCGGTTTGCCGAAAGCAATGGATATAGCTTTGAAAAGGATGAATATTTTTACGATGAAGTCCGTTACCGGCAATGGCAGGGTATAAAGGACAGTGATAAATTTCAACTGGATCACAGTGTTAAAAAGGAAGGTAAGTTTGGGACGGTGGGTGCTGTGGCCTGCGATACCCACGGAAATTTGGCAGCAGCTACCTCAACGGGAGGAATGACCAATAAAAAATGGGGCCGTGTTGGTGATAGCCCAATGATAGGAATTGGAAATTATGCCAATAATAAAACCTGTGCGGTAAGTTGTACCGGGAGTGGTGAATTTTTTATTCGCGCTGTTGCAGCTTACGATGTTTCCTGCTTGATGGAATATAAAGGATTATCTCTCGAAGAGGCTACTTCTGAAGTCATTCATAAAAGAATTTTGGAAATCGGTGGTGATGGCGGGCTCATAGCGGTGGATGCCCAAGGCAATATCTCCATGCCTTTTAATACAGAAGGAATGTACCGGGCTTCAAAAACTTCCGAAGGAATAAAAGAAATCGCTATCTATAAAGATTGAGCGTCGGTAACCGATAATCCATTAGGGGAAACCTTTACTTTTTTCTTTTTTATGTTGAAACGATCCCCACTCGCAAGAATGCTTGTCTTTAAGTTGGTCAGGGACATGGGGGTCCTGTTTTCCACCGTTTTGTGATTATTATGCTTGGCTTTTCGGGCATCGAAAACGATGACCATTCCGGAGCCAATTACTTCAAAGGAATTCTCCTTAATAACCAATCCGGTGTCTTCGGCAAGACCAATACCTATCAATTCCGGAAATCTTGCAACCGCTTCCGCCAGTCGTCCAAAACGACCACGACGTATAAAATGTGAGTCGATAATAAGCTTTGGAATAAAACTCATGCCAGGGCCCATTTTTACAGCGCCTTTAATAAACGACTCGGTGCTACTGCCACCCGTGATCATTTGCTGTGTCATACACATTGCTCCAGCACTGGTTCCGGCGATCACAAAATCTTCGTTTTTAAAACGTTCCATTAAAATGGAATGGAGCGTCGTTCCACCAATATTTTCAATAATTTTAGACTGGTTTCCGCCCGAAAACATCACGCAATCTGCTTTTTTGAGCAAGGCAATGTTGCCAGGCTCTTCAGACTGTTCCCGATCCCGGATGTCCATTATGTGAAGGTCTGTACATCCCAATTTTCTGAAGGCTTCCAAATAATTTTGACCAGCTTTTACCGGAATACCAGAGGCTGTGGGGATAATGACGATCATTGCATCAACGCCTCCACTTTCCTTGACCACACGGGATAATATTCCTTCTTCTATGAATTCGAGATGATAGATTTCGTTTTCATCAATTCCTTTGTCTTCATTTCCACCTATAGGAATTAAGGTTCCTTTTACGTTCATAGGGTCAATTTTATTGGCGATAAAAATACGTCTTTTGTTTTGAAAAAAATTATATATTTATAATCCTACCCCAGTGGGTAAATCAATAAAGTAAAACCCTATGAAAATACTAGAAATAAATGCAATGCGAGGACCTAATTACTGGTCTGTTCGGCGTCGAAAACTAATTGTGTTGGTGCTGGATTTGGAGGAAATGGAAGAACTTCCTTCCAATAAAATTGAAGGGTTTAGTGAGCGCGTGCAAGCCATGTTCCCTACCATGTATGAGCATCGATGTTCGATTGGGACGGCGGGTGGCTTTTTTCAACGTTTGGAAGAAGGTACATGGATGGGTCATATCATCGAGCATATTGCTTTGGAGATTCAAACCTTGGCGGATATGGATACCGGCTTTGGGAGAACTCGAGGATATGGTGAAAAAGGAGTATACAATGTAGTATTCTCATATATTGAAGAGAATGTAGGACGGTACGCTGCCAAAGCAGCTGTTCGAATTTGTGAAGCCTTGATTTCCGGAGAGGACTATGATCTTGAAGTAGATATTCAGGAAATGCGCGAAATACGTGAGGCTGAACGGCTCGGGCCAAGCACAGCTTCAATCGTCCAGGAGGCCGCTAGTAGAGGAATCCCATGGATACGCTTGAATAAATATTCATTGTGTCAGTTAGGGTATGGCGCCAACCAGAAGAGAATTCAAGCGACGGTAACTTCGGAAACAAGTAGTATTGGTGTTGAGCTTGCCTGCGATAAAGAAGATACCAAATACCTTTTGGAACAAGCTGAAGTGGAAGTGCCCCGTGGTGACATTATTAGTAAGGAAGGTAACCTGGAGGAAGCCTGTAACTATGTGGGGTATCCCTTGGTGATAAAACCTATTGACGGTAACCACGGAAGAGGGATCACAGTAGATGTTCAAAATTACGAGGATGCATCAGTAGCTTTCCACGTTGCCAAAGATGTATCGCGAAGAGTTATAGTGGAAAAATTCATCACCGGAAAAGATTACCGCTTGTTGGTAATTAATAACATCTTAGTTGCTGCGGCAGTACGCACTCCGGCTCATGTCATAGGGGATGGAAAATCTTCAATTAAAGAATTAGTTGATATCGTAAATGCTGATCCACGTCGAGGGTATGGCCATGAAAAAGTTCTCACCATGATCACCTTGAATAGTTTAACGCAAACCATTATTGAAGATGCGGGTTACACTAAAGATTCAGTATTAAAAAAAGGGGAGCGTTTAATTTTAAAGGATACAGCGAATTTAAGTACCGGGGGAACTGCTGAAGATGTTACCGATATCGTCCATCCGGCAAATGTTTCCATGGCAGAGCGGATTTCAAAAATAATAGATCTCGATATCTGCGGAATTGATATCATGACGAGCGATATTACGAAACCTCTATCCGAAACTGGAGGTGCTGTACTGGAAGTAAATGCAGGCCCCGGTTTTAGAATGCATTTAGCACCAACTACCGGTCTTCCCAGAAACGTGGCTGCACCTGTGGTGGATAAATTATTTCCTATCAAAGGGGATACAGGAAGAATTCCAATTATAGCTGTTACCGGAACCAACGGTAAAACCACTACCACTCGATTAATTGCTCATATTGCGAAAATGAGTGGTTACCGAGTTGGATATACGACCAGTGATGGAGTATATATTCAAAACCGTTTGCTTATGAAAGGCGACTGTACGGGTCCTACCAGTGCAGTGTTTGTACTAAAGGATCCAACCGTGAATTTCGCGGTTTTGGAATCTGCCCGTGGTGGACTTCTTCGCGCAGGATTAGGATTTGGAAATTGTGATATAGGGATCGTTACCAACATCGCAGCAGACCACTTAGGGTTAAAAGGCATCCATACGGTCGAACAACTGGCAAAAGTTAAAGGCGTTATTCCCGAAACTGTATTACCGGATGGGTATGCGATCTTAAATGCCGATGACGATCTTGTCTACGAAATGAGAAGAGGGATTAATTGCAATTTGGCTTTATTCTCTATGGATGAAGACAATCCTAGAATTCAGGCTTTACAACGTAAAGGTGGAATTACCGCTATTTATGAAAATGGTTTTGTGACCATATGTCGAGGTACCTGGAAGATGCGAATCATGAAAGCAGAAGATATTCCTTTAACCTATGGAGGAAAAGCAACATTTATGATCCAAAACGTTTTGCCTGCTATTCTTGCAGGAAATATTAGGGGAATAAGTATTGAAGATATGAAAGCGGCTTTGGTGACCTTTATACCTTCTGCTTCACAAACCCCGGGAAGGTTGAATTTATTTGAGTTTGAAAACTTTACGATACTCTTAGATTATGCACACAATCCCGCCGGAATGAGAGCACTTCAAAAATTCATCGATAAATTAGAATGTACCGTAAAAGTAGGTATCATAGCAGGAATAGGAGATAGGCGTGAAGAAGACAATAACGAAATGGGCAGTATAGCTGCCGAGATGTTTGACGAGATCATCATTCGTCAGGATAAACACCTTCGTGGGAAGACAGAAGAAGAACTCATCAAAATGTTGGACACCGGAATCAAGGCAAAGGACCCGAACAAGAAAATAACGATTATTCCTTCAGAAAAAGAAGCGATCACCTACGCAGTTACTAATGCGAAGAAAGGCTCACTCGTTGTTTTATGTAGTGATGTCATTCCCGATGCGTTGGATCTGGTTCAAAAATTCAAAGCACAGGAAGCCAGCGGTGAAGTCGTTTTCGCGGAATGATAAAAGGTCACTCCCTTTTGAGGATCTTCTATTCTAGAAGTGATGGCCTGGATTCCCATGGTTGATTTAAAAATAGAAAAGCCACCACAGATGTGATGACTTTTCGCCCCAAATTTGATTGACCCACCCTAAGGTAGACCAACCTACTTATGTACTTCAAAGCTATAAAAAATATTGATTCCTACGGTTAAAAAACAGCACTATCTGCATAGACAGTTTTTGCTTCCATAAACATAATAAGCTGTTACATAGATAGATAACAAAATAAATTCAGAAAATTCCTACAAGGATAATTCTTAGTTTAACGAAACTTTTATAAGAAGAAATCAATTTCAGCCCTTTTTATTAAAAAAAACGGGTTTTGTGCTTTCGTTTTTATCGTTGACATATGTAGTAACATAAAACCCGTCGTGAATGGAATAGGCACCGGTTTCTCCTTTTTTGTTTATCGCAATATATCCTACTTGAAAATGTTCATAGTTCTGATTTTTGCCCACAATTCTTCCGATGGCTTCTTCACATGCTTTTTGTGGTGACATCCCTTGGCGCATCAATTCAACGATCAAAAAACTGCCCACGGTTTTCAGAACTTCTTCCCCTAACCCGGTTGCAGTAGCAGCACCCACTTCATTGTCAACAAATAATCCTGAACCGATAATAGGCGAATCGCCTACCCGTCCGGCCATTTTATAAGACAAACCACTGGTTGTGCAACCGCCGGAGATATCTCCATTTTTATCTATGGCCAACATTCCGATGGTGTCGTGATTTTCAATATTTATTACGGGCTTGTATTGAGATGTTTTTTTCCACTTTTCCCATGCTTTTTTGGAAGCGTCTGTTAGAAGATTTTCTTTTTTGAATCCTTTAGAAACAGCAAATTGCTCTGCTCCTTTGCCCGCTAAAATAACATGTGGAGTGTCCTCCATCACCTTCCTGGCGACGGAAATAGCATGCTTGATGTTTTGCATATAGACCACAGCTCCATAATTTCCTTCTTTGTTCATAATACAGGCGTCGAGCGTCACATTACCATCACGGTCGGGCAATCCCCCAATACCAACACTTTGCCCTTCGGCATTGGCTTCCTCTACCATACAACCTTGCTCGATGGCATCCAAAGAGCTTTTGCCTTGCTCTAATACTTTCCAGGCCTTTGCCGTGGAATCGTGTACGTTCCAGGTAGCGATAACAATCGGTATGGTCGTTTTTACAACAGTATCTTTTTCCTTCGGAACCGACGATGTTTTCGCCGTATCCGAATTTTCCTTACACCCTATCACTGTGGCTCCTGCAACTATTCCAAAGCTGCTCAATGATGTGTTCTGAATAAATTTTCTACGTTTCATCTTTTTATTTTAATTTCTGAACAGACCTTCCAGGTTTCCAAAACCTGGAAGGTCTTATTTCTACTTTATTTCAATTTCGTCAATAAATATCCAGGCCTTCCCATTTGATGGATACCCCAAATGCCATTTAGGAACAGGCCCTAAGTTTTTAGCGACAATTTTTATATATCTGACACTATGATTATTCATATTGAAACTGACCGTTTCAATTTTTGTTTCCTCGGAAGGGATTCCAGATGCAAATAGTTGCTTTGGCAACGATTTATAAAAAGTCAGCGTATTGTCCGAAACATAACATTCTACTTCCGTAGGCAAAAAGATCCAACTGCGCTGGTCCTGCAAGAAGTTAACTTGTACAGTTTCTATCGGCTTCACTTTACCCAGATCCACGATCGCGATCACATCCTTATCCTGATAACCTTGCCAGGCGCCAGTTCTAAAATCACGGGTGCCCTTAATACCGTCGATCAATGCATCGTTACCACCGGCACTGTACTGATTTGCATATTCGGTTTCCAGTTGTATGCTTAAATCGGGGTCTATTTTGTAAAATTCGGTAGTAAGCGTACTACTTTTTATACCGTCTTTTTCGCTATAGGTTTTCAATATGCTTTTTTCTGAAATGTTAAAAGCCCCTTCATATTTCTTAAAAACAGTGTCATTTAGGCTGAAATAAATTTCAGTATTCTCCACCGGGGTTTTCAATTCAATTAGAGTCCGGGTTTTAAACGACACATCTCCTTTTGAGATAAATGGTGCAGGGGTGATGGGATGGTCGGTAATTTCGGTTTTAGGAATTTCCGCATCTGTCGTTCCCCATTCAGTAGGAGCATTGACCATGATAAATTCCAGAGTTCCCCCATCGATAATATCATGGTGATAGAGATAGGTTCGCCCCAGTGACTTACCATTCAGCAAAACATTCGATATGTACTTGTTACGCTTGGAGACACCTTCAGCATTAATCGTAAACTCTTTGCCATTCTCAAGATTAAAGGTAGCTTTTTCAACCAATGGGGTTCCAATTATGTACTGATTACTTCCGGGTGTAACGGGATAAAATCCAAGCGAACTAAAAACATACCAGGCACTCATCTGGCCACAGTCCTCGTTACCACTTATTCCATCGGGCGTGTTCGTGTATAACTCGGTTAAAATTTGATATACTTTCTCCTGTGTTTTATAGGGCTTATTGACAAAATTATAGAGGTATGCCATATGGTGACTCGGCTCATTTCCGTGGGCATATTGCCCGATTAGCCCGGTAATATCGGCTTGTTCACGGCCTGAAGTCTGTGTATCTGCCACGAACAATTCATCCAAATGTGTTTCAAAATTATCCTTGCCACCCATCAGACTAATCAATCCTGAAATATCCTGTGGCACAGCCAAACTGTATTGCCAGGCGTTGGCTTCGGTATAATTGAAATTCACTTCAAAAGGATCGAAGGGGCCAAACCATGTATTGCGAAATCGGCCTTGCATAAAACCTGTCCCGGGATTGTATAGATTTTTATAGGATTGGGCTCTTTTTGAAAATGTCAGATGTGTTTCGGTCTTCCCCATGGCCGACGCCATTTGTGCTATCGTCCAGTCGTCGTATGCATATTCCAGGGTTTTGGAAACCGATTCACTTTCGTCTTCCACGGCTATGAATCCGTTGGTTTTATAGGATTTCAATCCCAATTTATCGCGAGTGGCACTATGGATCATAACTTTTAGTGCTTTATCTACATCGTAGTCCCTTATGCCTTTCATATAGGCATCCGCGATAACCGGCACTCCGTGATAACCTATCATACAACCGGTATAATTTGCAGCCAGATCCCAAATAGGCATGATACCCCCCTCATCGTATTTGGCCATAAAAGTATTGATAAAATCGTTGGTGCGATCCTGCTCGATAAGAGTGTACAGTGGGTGAGCTGCTCTATAAGTATCCCAGAGTGAAAAAACGGTATAATAATCAAAATCGGTCGTTTGATGGATCTCAAGGTCCATTCCACGGTAGCGGCCATCCACATCCTGGTAAATGTTAGGCGCGATCATGGTATGATAGAGCGCCGTATAGAAATTGGTTTTAACGGTTGTATCCGAACTCTCAACCACAATTTTTTCCAATTGCTTTTCCCAGGCGTCATCGGCTTCGGTTTTTAGTTGTTCGAAAGTCTTAGAGCCTATTTCTGTTTCGAGATTTTTCCTGGCACCTTCCACATCCACTGCTGAAATACCGATGGAGACATATACAGGTTCGTTATTAGGGTTGTCAAATTCCAAACCTGCCATCCGTGTACGGCGATCCGGAGTTCTGTGAAAGTAAGTTGGGATTTTCGTGGGGTGTGAGAATTTTATATAAAAGAATATCTTTTGTTCAGCGGCCCAGGCTTCTGAGAAACGAAAACCTTGGAATTCGTAGTTGTTTATTTTTCGAAGACCATAATCCAATAGTTTATCGCGATGTTCCAAATCTAAAATAATAAATTGATTTTCTGAGCTCGGATATTCATATCGATGCATACCTGCTCTCTGGGTTACGGTCAGTTCCACATGAATATTTGTGGAGTCAAGATGCACTTTGTAAAAACCCGGGGATGAAAACTCGCCGCTGTGATCGAAATGGGCCCGATAGCCCGGCCGGCCATCTGCACCATTATTATAAATTAAGGTGTCGGTTGGCATTAGTAAAATATCACCATAATCGCTTATGCCGGTTCCGCTAAGGTGGGTGTGTGAAAAACCGTAGATATATGCATCACTGTAATGATAACCACTGCAGCCATCCCAACCCTCCAAACGAGTATCAGGACTCAATTGTATCATCCCAAAAGGCATGGTTGCCCCCGGATAGGTATGGCCATGGCCTCCTGTTCCAATAAACGTATTTACATAGGCCGTGAGGGGTTTATCCTTTTCAGCAGCTAGAATTTCTTTCTTTTTTTTTGAACAACTTAAAAGAAAAACGGTAAAAAATAACAATAAGAGTAATTTCTTCATGAGCCGGTTTTGTGCTGAAAAGATACAAAATCAAGTTAAAAAAAAGTGAAGAAGACGTGTCCCTTTTTAAAACCGAAGTATCTTTATCGCAATTAGAAACTACTACTATGCTGCGTTGGATCATTTTCATTGTCATTTATATCGCGATAGATATTTACGCCTTTCAAGCGTTACGCACTGTATCCAAAAACCAATGGTTCTATTGGGCTTATATAACTATCTCTATTGTTATATTGGCCTTGTTTATCTACCAATTGAATTATGGCGCCCCTAACCGGATGATGACCCCGGCCAGGATGTACACAATTGGTGCTTTTCTGGTGATTTTTTTACCCAAGATATGTCTCATAGTATTTATGTTTGGAGAAGATATTATCCGAATCTTTGTTGGATTGTTCATAAAGATTGGCGGAGGTGATGAAAGTTTCTATATACCTGCGCGCAGAAAGTTCGTGAGCACTCTTGCCCTTGGAGTCGCAGCCATTCCCTTTACTTCGTTGCTTTATGGAATGTTCAGAGGAAAGTACAATTATAAAGTGTTGAAATATTCCTTGGAGTTTGATGACCTCCCCGAGGCATTTGATGGTTACACCATTACGCAAATAAGCGACATTCACAGCGGTAGCTTTGATAATGCCAAAAAGGTAAAATATGCGGTAGACCTGGTGAACGAGCAGCAAAGCGACATTATTTTGTTTACGGGCGACCTGGTTAATAATTTAGCCGGCGAAATGGATTCTTGGCAAACGATCTTTTCGAATCTCAAAGCGCCGGATGGAATATATTCGATCTTGGGGAATCACGATTATGGGGATTATATAAGCTGGGATACTGAGGAGGCAAAGGCCGATAATCTCAAAAGTCTAATATCACTTCAGAAGGATATGGGGTGGGATCTAATGTTGAATGAAAATAGAACCATCGAAAGAAACGGAGAAACTATCAAACTGGTTGGTGTTGAGAATTGGGGGAAAGGTGGATTTAAGAAAAAAGGGGATCTCGAACAAGCTTGTGAA
>SMXJ01000092.1 GCA_004356305.1 Bacteroidota bacterium
GAAAAGCCGTCAATTGATCTTTATAAAATAATATCCATCGATAGGGATACGACCTACCTGGACACCAGTCTGACGATCACAAAAGCTTACAAATTCAATTATTTGCGCCGTGATAATTTTGAGTTGCTGCCCTTTGTGAATGTTGGACAGACTTATAACTCGCTTGCATATACTTTTGATGATCTCAACTTATTACCTAAGTTCGCCGCTCAGGCGCATCACTTTAATTATATGCATATCAATGATATTAACTACTACAGCGTTCCCACCCCATTAACCGAAATATATTATAAAACGGCTTTCAAACAAGGCCAGCAATTGGATGCTTTTTTTACCGTCAATTCGAGCGAGCAGTTCAATTTTTCGGTGGCGTATAAAGGAGTTCGATCTTTGGGCCAATATCAGCATATATTAGCAAGTACCGGGAATTTTCGATTTACTGCGAATTATCATACCGAGAACGGGAGGTACAATATTCGCACCCACATGACCGCCCAGGATGTGCTCAATCTGGAAAACGGTGGTTTGACTGAAACGTCCATCGCTCTTTTTAAGGCTAACAATCCGGACTTCGAAGATAGGGGGCGATTGGATGTCAATTTTGAAGACGGCGAAGGCAAGTTGGAGGGCCTTCGTTTCTTCGGAATACAGGAATACGAATTGATTCGGAAACGGGATAGCGTGGATTATTCGGTCCTCACCATCGGAAACACAATAAGCTACGAAGATAGATCTTATGAATACCGTCAAAATGAACCCTACGAGGGTTTTGGTGAGTCGTATCTCGTAGCCAACCTCAAGAAAACCACAAAATTTGAAGACTTCGAAATAAAAGGGAGCGCTACTTTGGACAACTCAATAATTGGTGAGGTTTCGGCATATATCGGATATACGGATTATAATTACGGCTACAACTCGGTTCTCGAATTGGATAAAGGGCGTATCACAAACAGGTTAAAGGGAAACTTGGTACAGGCAGGAGCTTCTTACGAAAAAGAGGATCGCGGATTTATGCTCTTCGGAAAAGGAGCTATCAACATTTCCGGTGATCTTGATGCCAATTATATTTTGGGTGGGGCGTCATATCAGTTTGATGAAAACAATGGAGTGAAAGCGGTGGTGAAAATTCATAGCGTTGCTCCCAATTTCAACTTTCTATTGTATCAGAGCGACTATGTAAACTACAACTGGCAGAATGATTTCGAAAATGTAAAAACCCAAGAGCTCATGTTTGAGATTGTGTCAAAAAAATTGCTCAATGCGTCTGTGACTTATACGGGCATTGACGATTATACCTATTTCACGATTGAAGAAGGTAATACAACCCCTACGCCTCAGCAATTTGCGGAACGAGTGGATTATTTGAAGATAAAAGCAGAGCGGGAATTCAAATATGGAAAATTGGCTTTGATGAATACCATAATGTTTCAGCAGGTGGTAAGCGGAGAAGAAGTATTCAACGTACCTCAAATTATTACGCGACAATCACTCTATTTTCAGGATGAATTGTTTAATAAAGCCTTATTTCTTCAGGCGGGAGTGAACTTCAAATATTTCACTTCTTATAATATGAATGCCTACGATCCGGTCTTAGCCGAATTCTACGTGCAGAACCGTGAAGAGTTGGGAGGCTTTCCCCTGGTGGATATATTCCTCAATGCTAAAATTCGACAAACACGCATTTATTTTAAGTACGAACATATCAATCAGTTGTTCAACAACACCAACGATCATTTCTCGGCACCGGGCTATCCGTATCGTGATGCGGTGATTCGCTTTGGGTTGGTTTGGAATTTCTTTATGTAGGTCTCTTCGATACTTTTTTGACTTCATCAAAAACACCCAGAGACCTCCGGGTAGTTCCTTGAGTGAATTGCTTTGGGTTGGTTTGGAATGGCAAAGACCATAAAAAAAGCCTTATCACGCCGAATTCGATTCAATGTCAGTTTGATAAGAATGACAGAATAAATTAGTCTTTCAATAACCCTCTGGAAATTACCATTTTTAGGATCTCGCTGGTGCCTTCGTAGATCTGGGTGATCTTGGCATCCCGCATCATTCGTTCCACATGGTACTCTTTTACAAAACCATTACCCCCGTGTATTTGGACGGCTTCCACCGTTACTTCCATAGCCACCTTAGAAGCGTATAATTTTGCAATGGCACTACTCATATCATAGCTTTTTTCTTGATCTTTGTCCCATGCGGCTTTCATCACGAGATAACGGACTGCTTCGATCTCGGTGTGCATATCGGCCAACTTAAAGGCTATGGCCTGATGATTGCAGATCTCTGTGCCGAATGCCTTGCGGATCTTAGAATAATCACGCGCCAACTCATATGCTCCGGCCGCAATACCTAAGGCTTGCGCGGCAATTCCAATACGGCCACCGGCAAGGGTTTTCATAGCGAATTTAAAGCCGAAACCATCCTCACCAATTCGATTTTCCTTGGGAACTTTTACATCGTTGAAGATCAAGGAATGAGTGTCACTCCCTCGAATTCCCAACTTGTCCTCTTTGGGCCCGACTTCAAAGCCCTCCCAATTTTTTTCAACGATAAATACGTTAATACCTCTGTGTTTTTTCTCTTTATCGGTTTGAGCGATGACAAGATAATAATCTGCCGTACCTCCGTTGGTGATCCAGTTTTTGGTGCCATTTAAGATATAATGATCGCCCATATCGATGGCGGTAGTCTTTTGAGAAGTCGCATCACTACCGGCCTCGGGTTCACTTAAGCAAAAGGCTCCAAGGCGTTCGCCGGTGGCGAGTTTGGTCAGATATTTTTGCTTTTGTTCTTCGGTTCCAAAGGCTTCCAGACCATAGCACACCAGGGAGTTATTTACCGAGACGATCACTGAGGCCGAGGCATCGATCTTACTCAATTCTTCTATGGCCAACACATAAGAAATGGTATCCATACCGCCACCGCCGTATTTCGGGTCTACCATCATCCCTAGAAAACCAAGCTCCGCCAATTTTTTCACCTGCTCGGTTGGGAATTCTTGTTTGTTATCGCGTTCGATAACACCGGGGAGCAATTCAGTTTTGGCAAAATCGCGCGCTGCGTCGCGTATCATTAAGTGTTCTTCGGAAAGACTGAAATCTATCATAAAATTCTTTTTCTAAAACGTTTTCGCTTGGGGTGCAAAGATAATTTTTTGATAGCAGTTTTTCGGTAATTCCTGTTAATTTTACTGGAATGAATAAAAGTAGTTATAAAGTAATAGGCGTGATGAGTGGAACCTCCCTCGATGGGATCGATCTGGCAGAATGCTTTTTTACTATTTCTGAAAATGATAAGTGGAATTTCAAAATACGGAAAGTTGAAACCGTCCCATATCCCACCGAATGGACAACCCGACTTCAGGATGCGATTCACTTTTCCGAAGGTAGATTGCGAACTTTGAATGAGGAGTATACACAATATTTGGGAGAAATTATTTCTGCTTTTATCAACAAACATAGCATTGTGGATCTGGATGCGGTGTGTAGTCATGGGCATACTATTTTGCATCGGCCTGAGAAGAGGATCACCCTTCAAATTGGAAATCTACCTCATATTGCTTCCCTCGTTGGACAAATTGTGGTCTGCGATTTTCGAGTGCAAGATGTGGAAATGGGTGGGCAAGGAGCGCCTTTGGTGCCCATTGGGGACCGATTGTTGTTCGGTGACTACGATTATTGTTTGAATCTCGGCGGATTTGCAAACTGCTCATTCGAAAAGGAGGGCCAAAGAATCGCTTATGATATCTGCCCGGTGAATATCGTTTTGAACTATTATGCTGAAAAGTTGGGAGTACCCTTTGATGATGGTGGGAAACTAGCAGCCGGGGGGAGTCTTGACAACTCACTATTAGAACAATTGAATGCATTGTCCTTCTATAAGAAATCATCACCAAAGTCTTTAGGCCTGGAGTGGGTACAGAAAGAAATATTTCCTTTGCTTACCGCTTCGGAAAATTTGCCGGAAAATATACTTCACACCTTTACCGAGCATGTGGCGATTCAATTGACAGGGCAGTTTCACGAAGGCAGTTCGATTTTAGTGACCGGTGGCGGGGCTTACAATGCTTATTTGTTGGAGCGTGTTGACGATTATAAAGACATTAGTATGAAGATACCGGATCCTGTGCTTTTAGAATATAAGGAGGCTCTGGTATTTGGGTTGTTGGGTATATTGAAATTACGCGAAGAAATAAACTGCCTGGCAAGTGTTACCGGGGCGAAAGAAGATCACTCGAGTGGAGTGATCCTAGTGCCTTAGTTGATACTTTTAGGTGGGTATCCTAAATCGGTTTACAACTATACTGAATTGTTAACTATACCGGTCATTCAGAAGTTGTGGGATCAATTATAGTAGAGACCAAACTGACCGAATTAGCAGGAAATCCACCTTGTTTTGCGTGTTCACGCACCATTTCCTCATCAGGTGCGATATAGACACAATAAAGCTTGTCTTCAGTTACATAACTATGCACCCATTGGATTTGAGGACCCATTTTACTCAATACCCCGCAAGAAGTTTGTGAGATACCTTTCAATTGTTCGGTGGTCAATTTACCGGCCCCGGGAATTTCTCTTTCAATTACATACTTTGGCATACTATTTATTTTTTAATTTCCTACTCATATGGCTTTTCGGTTCCGCCCCGTTTTTTTGAATGGCCTCCGGGCTCCATTTTAATTTATATGCGATCTATAGCAGAGTATAAAACTCATATGTACGTGGATCAATAGCTTTATTTTGATCGCTATTTTAACCCAAATCTACAAAATCTTTCCCACCATACCGCATCCATACCAAATCCAACTTTTCTATATTTGCACTCTTATATCAAATTAAAACTACGGAAGATTATGAAAATGAAAGAACTACTTTCTAAGTTTGAAAACAAAGAACCCGAAATAGTTTTCCATTGGAACGATCCTGAAACCGAAGCGGAAGGATGGACGGTGATCAACTCTCTAAGAGGTGGTGCCGCAGGAGGAGGAACACGTATGCGTTTGGGTTTGGATCAAAACGAAGTACTGTCACTTGCCAAAACCATGGAAGTGAAATTTACGGTTTCTGGCCCGGCAATCGGCGGGGCGAAATCGGGGATCAACTTCGATCCCAGTGACCCACGTAAAAAAGGAGTGCTGGAACGTTGGTATAAGGTGATATCTCCATTATTAAAGGCATACTACGGAACAGGTGGCGACCTCAACGTGGATGAGATCCAGGAAGTGATCCCATTTACAGAGCAGAGCGGCGTTTGGCATCCACAGGAAGGGGTCTTTAACGGTCACTTCACGCCAACCGAAGCCGATAAGATAAACCGTATAGGGCAGTTGCGTCAAGGAGTGATCAAGGTAATCGAAAATACCGCCTTCTCACCCGATGTTACGAGAAAATATACCGTTGCAGATATGATCACCGGCTATGGTGTTGCCGAAGCGGTACATCACTATTACGATATCTATGGAGGAAACATCGAAGGGAAACGCGCCATCGTTCAAGGTTTTGGAAATGTAGGAGCTTCTGCCGCATATTACTTGGCGCAAATGGGAGCCAAAATAGTTGGAATTATCGACCGCAAGGGAGGCGTGATCAAAGAAAATGGTTTTAACATTGAAGAGATCAAAACCTTATTTCTGCAAAAGAAAGATAACTATATAGAAGTGGATACCTTGATTCCCTTCGACGAGATAAACGAGCAAATTTGGACCCTTCAAACGGAAATATTTATGCCTTGCGCCGCTTCTCGTCTAATCACCAAAGAACAGATCTCGGCATTGATAGACACAGGACTTGAAGTGATAAGCTGTGGTGCCAATGTGCCATTTGCCGATAAAGAAATATTCTTTGGGCCTATTATGGAGTTTACCGATGAGCGAGTGAGTTTGATCCCCGACTTTATTTCGAATTGTGGAATGGCCAGGGTCTTCGCATACTTTATGGAACGCAAAGTACAAATGACCGATGAGGCTATTTTCAACGATATTTCCAAGACCATTCGAAAGGCAATTCAAGATACTTACGATAGCCGTAAATCTAAAACACACATCAGTAAGACGGCTTTTGAGATCGCGTTAAAGCAATTGATCTGATAAAAAATAGCTTATAAATTACAAGGCAACCATTGTATTGTTATGCAGTTTATGGGAATCTAGCCGAATGACGCTATTTTCTTATGGTTATATGAGCTATTTATTATATTTTTAAATTTCAAAAAAATTCACTAATCCCGCCATTATATGGTATCAATTATTATCTTAATTTTCGTTATCGGGTATTTAACAATTACCTTGGAACATCCCTTAAAATTAGATAAAACTGTTCCCGCTTTAATTATGGCTGCCCTCATTTGGGCTGTTTTGGCAGTAGGATTCTACCAGGGTTGGTTCGATGTGATCGATACTCATGAACGGGTATTTAACTTTTTGGAAGGTGAGGAAGCACATCATGGTTTTGATAATACTTTACTTCATCACTTAGGTAAAACAGCCGAGATCCTTATATTTTTGATAGGGGCGATGACCATTGTTGAGATTATCGACCTGCACAGAGGGTTTGAAGTTTTAAAAGGGGCCGTACGTACTAAAAGCAAAAAGAAACTACTTTGGATCATCGGGATCTTGGGCTTTGTCCTTTCGGCAATTATTGACAATCTTACGGCAACGATCGTTTTGGTAACCCTCTTGCGTAAGCTCATTCAGAATAAGAATGAGCGCCTTTGGTTTACGGCTATGATAGTGATCGCGGCCAATGCAGGAGGAGCCTGGTCACCCATCGGAGATGTGACTACCACCATGTTATGGATAGCTAATAAAGTATCGGCCATGGGCCTGATCAAGTTCGTGATTCTACCATCCATCGCTTGTTTTATAATTCCTTTCTATATCGCGGGTTTCCTTAAACCTTTCAGGGGTAATATTGAGGTGGATACTAAAGAAGATGTAGTAGCCGAAAAATTATTGAGCAGCAAGACCATGTTATTTTTAGGTTTGGGGATGATCGTATCGGTTCCGATATTTAAGACTTTAACGCATCTTCCACCCTATATGGGGATGATGTTTGCCTTAGGTGTTGTGTGGTTAGTTTCAGAATACATCCACCCCGAGGAAGATTTCAGCCAGGAACGCAGGCACTTATATTCGACTCATAAAGCATTATCCAGAATTGAGATCTCCAGTATTCTGTTTTTCCTCGGAATTTTAATGGCAGTGGCCGGATTGGAAAGCCTGGTATATGGTGTAACCGAAAACGGTGATCCTGTGGGAACTCTTCGCTACTTGGCCGAAGTATTACAAAGCGCTATTCCCAATCAGGATATCGTCGTGATGCTACTGGGAGTTATTTCAGCAGTGATAGACAATGTACCTCTTGTAGCGGCATCTATAGGAATGTACGAATCACCAATGGATTCGGCACTGTGGCATTTTATAGCCTACTCTGCCGGTACCGGAGGAAGTATGCTCATCATCGGTTCTGCAGCCGGAGTAGCTGCCATGGGAATGGAAAGAATAGACTTTATCTGGTATATGAGAAAAATTACTTGGCTCGCCTTATTAGGTTTTCTCGGAGGAGCTGCCGTTTTCTTGGTATTCAAATATTATGTTTTCTAGAACTTCACAATTTCTAACGACTTAGTCCGTTAATTAAGATGACCGGAGAAAAAGATATTCAAATTCATAAAATAATTAAACAACTATAATACCCTGTAATCTATAACTGCTCCACTACCGAAATCACTTCATAATTAGTAGTTGAAGCCTTGTTTTACGGTGTAGGAGGACGTAAATAACAAATTCATATGTTAAACATCTTTTTTCAGGATGGGGCTGAGGAAGTTTTGGAAGGATTGGAAACCGAAGCTACCGAAAAGACCCTCTCCATTATGGAACTTCTTATGAAAGGCGGAGTAGGAGGCCAGATAATAATTGGGGTCCTTTTTGTTTTACTTTTCGTGGCCGTGTACATTTATTTTGAACGCCTTTTTGCTATTAAAGCAGCTTCAAAGATGGACAGTAATTTTATGAATCAAATTAAAGATCACGTTTCTACTGGCAATATCAAAGGCGCCAAATCACTATGCATTCAACAGGATAGCCCGGTATCAAGACTCACCGAAAAAGGAATTTCCCGAATTGGAAGTCCGTTGAATGATATCAACACCGCTATTGAAAATGCAGGCCGTTTAGAGGTGTACAAGCTCGAAAAGAACGTGAGTGTCCTTGCCACTATCGCAGGAGCCGGGCCTATGATTGGTTTCTTGGGGACAGTGATAGGGATGGTCCTGGCCTTTCACCAGTTGGCTAGCAGTAGCGGGCAAGCAGAAATGGGAAGCCTGGCCGAAGGAATTTACTTAGCGATGACCACAACGGTGGCCGGATTGATCGTAGGGATTATCGCATATATAGGGTACAACCATTTGGTGGTAAAAACAGATAAAATAGTACATCAAATGGAAGCCACAGCGGTCGAGTTTTTAGACCTGTTAAACGAGCCTGCTCAATGAACTTACGTGGAAGAAATAAAATAAGCCCGGAGTTCAGTATGAGTTCGATGACTGATATAGTTTTTCTGTTACTCGTCTTTTTCCTGCTTACCTCTCCGGCGATCACTCCGGATGCTTTGGATCTCATTTTACCCAAGGCGAAGGGGAAATCTACTAACCAGCATAATGCATCTGTGAGTATCACGAAAGATGGCGCGTATTACGTCAATAAAGAACGGGTGAGTGAATTCAACATAGCAAAAGAATTGAAAGCGGTATTGGATGGACAGGAAAATCCCACCATCATCATACGGGCAGAAGAAGGTGTCCCCATCGAAGATGCGGTTTTCGTAATGGACATCGCCAATAAAAATAACTATAAGGTGATATTAGCCGTTAGGCCGCATTAGTTTTATTTGGGCAAGCCCCTCCTGCGCCAAAGGCTTTGGAGGGTCGGGCTTTCGGCAGTCGCTTCCTCCATAGTTCGTAACTAAGGAGGAGAGCTCCAACAAAGCCTCAATCCCTCTTGCAGTGGAAACAATAACAATTTACAATACCACTGGGAGATAATACCTTTAACCCATAACCTTGAGCCTGGTAGACACTAAACATAAAAAGAAAAGCATGACCATCACGGTAATTCTACACGTGATCATCCTTATTTTGTTATTCTTTTTTGGGCTTACCTACCTTGACCCCCCTCCCGAAAAGGGCATTGCGGTGAACTTTGGAACTACAGACTATGGCAAAGGTGACATACAGCCAAGCGAGCTTGTCAAAACAGCCCCAAAGCAAGCCAGCCCGGAGCCCATTCCTGAAACCAAAAACGAGGTGAAAGAAGAAGTGGTCACTCAAGACAACGAAGAGGCCCCGGTGATCAAAAAAGAAGATAAGAAAGAAGAGGTTGTGGAAACACCTAAGGAAGAACCCAGGAAAGTGATTCCGAAAAAAGTGGAACCCAAACCCGATAAATCTACTACAGACGCCCTTTCAAGTCTTATTAACGGTCCTAAGAACAATGGCACTACCGGGGGCAGCGAAGGAGATGATGATAAGGCAGGTGACAAAGGAGACCCTGAAGGCGATCTTAATGCAAAAAGTTACTACGGCAATGGTATAGGTCTGGATGGTGATGGGAATTATCGTTTAGGGGGTAGGAAGGCGCTTAACAAAGCCAAAGAAATTCAAAAATGCAATGAGGCAGGCAGGGTGGTAGTGAGCATTGAAGTGGACCGTAGCGGGAAGGTAATCAGCGCCCGACCCGGAGTGCGGGGGACAACCAATAATACAAGGTGTTTGTTGGATCCGGCGAAGAAATCTGCTTTGGCCACTCGTTTTAATTCAGATGCTGATGCCCCGGCAAAACAGATCGGGAAAATTATCTACAACTTTACCCTTTCCAATTAATATCTTCGTTTTCATTTTTCAGTATCTTTAACCAAAATTAGTTGGTTATGAAAAGATTTTTCGTCCTGTCGTTGCTTGCACTAATGGTGTTTGCTTGTGAAAATCCTTCAACCCTGGTGCCACCCGAAGCTTCAGCTAAGGCGCAAGGTAAAATTTCAAAGATCAAACCTCAAGACACCCCACATGACTTTATGTTCATGCAGCGTGCGTATCCTTCCGGAGAAATTAGAACAGAAGCCTATGCCGAAGCTATTGCCTGGAAAAGAGAACAGTTACAACGCAGTTCAAGCAATATCTTGTGGGAATTCATTGGACCAACGAATATAGGCGGTCGAATCACCGATATTGAAATACCTGTTGATCAGGCACAAACCTACTTCGTGGGTTCCGCTTCAGGTGGAATATTTAAAACCACAGATGCCGGGGCCAATTGGACACCTATTTTTGACGATCAGGAAATGTTGTCAATAGGAGATATTGAAATTTCAAAAAATGATACGGATATCCTTTGGGTGGGAACCGGGGAAGTAAATGCAGGAGGTGGCTCATTGGCCTATGATGGCGATGGGATCTACCGTAGCGGCGATGGTGGTATCACCTGGGAAACCAAAGGACTCCCGGATGTGGGAAGCATAGGAAAGATAGTGATCGACCCAAACGATGATAACACCCTGTTCGTGGGTGCCATGGGACCCCTTTTCAGGGATGATACCAACAGAGGTGTCTATCGCTCGACCGATGGTGGGGATACCTGGGATCAGGTTTTGTTCGTAAGCCCGATAACGGGAGTTATAGATATGGCCATTCACCCGAATAATGGGGATATCGTTTACGCTGCCAGCTGGGAGCGTATCCGGAGACCCGAAATGCGACTATATGGAGGTGCCACTTCCGGATTGCACCGTTCGTTGGACGGCGGTGATACCTGGAATGAAATGACAACGGGCTTACCGAGTAACCCTTCGGATAAAGGGCGGATTAGTATCGATATTTCGCTCTCCAATCCCAATGTCTTGTATGCCCGCTATGCCGATGCCAATGGGAGCATTCAAGGGGTCTATAGGACAGCCAATGGAGGCGATACATGGACGGAGATGAACTCGAGTCAGTTGATCAATGTGGGATTTCACTGGTGGTTTCGTGGAATTTATGTAGACCCAACCGATGAAGATATTATATACAATGTAGATTTTGTGGTTCAAAAATCAACGAATGGAGGAAATAGCTGGTCGAGCACGTTTCCAAACGTTCATGTGGACCAACATGCGATGGCGTTTAACGCAAGCGTTTCAGGAGAGGTACTGTTAGGCAACGATGGAGGTTTCTATAAAAGTACAAACAACGGATCTTCTTCGGTTAAAGATAACACCTTACCTATCACTCAGTTTTACCGTTTTTATGTGGATCCTCAAAATGGAGATAAGATCTATGGGGGTACACAAGATAACAACACCATACGCACCACCACAGGTGGCTTAAATGATTGGTCGGCTATTTTTGGTGGTGATGGATTTCAACCGTTGGTGGATGCGGACAATACCAATGTGATCTATGCCCTATCTCAAAATGGGAATTTGGGTAAATCTACAAACAATGGTTCGTCGTTTTCTTCGGCATTAAATGGAATTCCCGGAGCCGATAGAAATAATTGGAATACTCCCATAGCTTTTGATCCTAATGATTCTCAGGTTTTGTATTATGGAACGCAGAGACTATTTAAAACGACCAATGCCGCGGGAAACTGGACTGCGATCAGCCCCGATCTTACGAACGGTTCGGGAGGAGGTAACCTTACCTTTGGGACGATTATTTCAATAAGTGTCTCACCTTTTGATAGTCAACGAATTTATGTGGGTACCGATGATGGAAATGTATGGGTTACACCCGATGGTGGCACCAATTGGAATAATGTTTCCTCCGGGTTACCGGATAGATGGGTGACCAGTGTGTATGCCTCACCTATTGATACCGATGTTGTGTATATTACTTTGTCCGGCTATCGATATGGGGAAGACAGCGGTCATGTTTATATGAGCGAAAATGCCGGGACATCCTGGGTAGATATAGGAACTGGCTTGCCTGATATTCCCGTGAATGATATCATAATGGATCGATTTGCCAACCTGTATCTTGCCACCGATATAGGCGTACTTGCTTCACTTGATGATGGGGCTACATGGGAAGTATTAGGTGATAATATGCCAGCGGTAGTGGTAACAGATATGCATATTCATGAGAGTGATGAATTATTGTATGCAGCGACCTATGGGCGTTCGGCATACAAGCTCGATCTTTCCAGTAATCCTTTGAGTACAGAAACTTCTGTTATTGCAGAAGATATTTCGGTCTATCCCAATCCGGCAACAGATCATGTAAATATTGTGCTGTCTGATTCCGCTGAAAATGTTTCGGTCGAATTGTATGATACTATGGGTAGAATAGTTATCGATAAGGTCACTTCCGAAGAAAATAGGATCAAGATCAATATTTCAGGAATTGCTTCAGGTGTTTACTACCTGAAAATTTATGTCGCGAAAAGAAGTGTGGTAAAAAAACTTATCATTAAATAATCTAAAATTACAGGCCATAAACTATCAAGAAACTTTGGATTGGTTGTTCGC
>SMXJ01000093.1 GCA_004356305.1 Bacteroidota bacterium
ATGGGGGCCGAAGCGGTTGGAATGCATACCTTATTTTATAATTATAGAAAGATAAATCCGCCCATCAACTGTAGAATGATCAACGATTTACACGAAATTAAAAATTTGTTTTGATATAATATTTTGTTAGAATATTACGTTATCTACCAAAACCTGTCCCTGATGAAAAAGAATCTACTAATGCCCACTGTGGGTCTGTTGGCTGTCTTATTACTGTTTTCATGCATCAAAGACACAAATTTTGATGAAGCCCAAAACATCGCGCTTACTCCTGTCGTGGAATTGGACTTAATTTACTTTAATGTCGATGCCAGCGAGTTTTTTGATTCTATTAACAATATTTCCATTCTAACCCTTCGGGATACCACGGAAATTCGCTTTCTAGATGATACCGATTTTCAAGAAAGCCTCATTAGAGCCGAATTTCAGTTCAACTTCACCAATAGCATTCCAAGAGAGTTTATGGTGGATTTTCAGTTTTTGAGCGAAGAAAACGAAGAAACCTATGTTATCGGTACAATCGTAAATCAGGGAACAGTCCAGGTACCTGTTTTTACCCAGTTTATTAAGAAGGTGGAAGGGGAAGAAATCTTGCAACTCACCCAGGCAAATAAGGTAGTTGTTTCCATAACGATTCCATCTTCCGATGCAAGCTTACGAGGTATTCTCAACTTACAATCCAAAACAACCTATTACCTGGAAATTAAAGATAGAGGTTAACTACTATGAGGATAATTTCAGTCTTGTATTTGGCCTTTGGGCTATCGGTTTCTTTTGCGCAAAACAAGCAGATCTTGTATGGGTTCGAAGAGGTTCCACAGTCCCTGATGTTGAATCCGGGGGGTAAGGTTCCACAAAAATCCCATTTTGGAATTCCTTTTTTGTCTCAAATTCATATTAATGGAGGTGCTAGCGGAGTGAGCACATTTGATATCTTCGGAAAATCAAGTGTCGATATCAATACCCGTATACGGAATAAGATATTCGAAATGACCGAGAAGGATTTCTTTACAGTCACACAGCAGCTGGAGATCTTAAATTTTGGTTGGCGCTCATTTAAAGATATCTATTTTTCAGGAGGTATTTATCAAGAATTAGACGTTATTTCCTATTTCCCCAGAGACCTGGCTATACTAGCATGGGAAGGGAATCGTGATTATCTCGGCTATGAATTCGATCTGGGTCAAGTAAGCGCCACAGGAGATCTCATGGCCGTATATCATTTTGGGGCGAACAAAAAAATCGATAAGAAATGGACCGTAGGTGCAAGAGGGAAGATATATTCCAGTATGATAAGTTTTAAAAGCACTAAAAACAAAGGGACCTTTGTGACTCGATTAGGCGATGTTGATAGCCCAAATACCTATGAGCACATTGTTACTGATATAGATATAAGTGTGCAAACATCGGGCATTGCTTCTTTAGAGGACACTTCGGTAGGGAAAGTCCTTGGCAGAGCTCTATTTGGGGGTAATCTTGGTTTGGGAATAGATTTTGGTGCAACCTATGAAATTAATGATCGATGGACGGCGAGTGGCAGTGTATTGGATGTGGGTGTTATTTTTCACACCAAAGATGTTGAACAGTATCGGGCTACCGGAGACTATACATTGAACGGTATAGAGCTTATCTTTCCTCCATTGAGCGCCGGGGAATCTACCATCCCTTACTATGATAATCTGGAAGATGAGATAGAACGCGAGATTCCTGTGGATACTATAACCAGTGGTTATACGCAGCTGCGTCCGGTAAAAGTCAATGCAGGAGTAAAATATAGTTTTGGAAAATTTGTGGGAGGAGAAGAGTGTGATTGTTATAATAAAGGGTTGGAGAGAGTACAGTCCGTCGGACTCCAATACTATAGTATTATACGGCCGAAAGGCCCTCAAATGGCTGCTACCTTGTTCTATTATCACAAATTATTTCAATTCCTTTCGGCTAAGGCTACTTACACATTAGATCCCTATTCTTATTATAATGTAGGACTTGGAATAGCAACAGATCTCGGCAAAATGAATTTTTATGTAGCCTTCGATAACGTGCTGTATTACGGAAACATCGCAAAAGCAAAAAGTGTATCTTTACAACTAGGTTTTAACTTTGTAGTTGATCAAGAATGACGAAATATTTAGTCGTATTGGCCCTCGTATTTTGTTTTATTTCTGTAGGGTTTTCGCAAGAATCTCTTAGTGATTATAGTTTTGTAGTAGTGCCCGAGAAATATGACTTCGTTAACGAGACGGATAAGTATCAATTGAATTCGTTGACCAAATTTTTATTTAATAAACACGGCTTCAACGCTTATTTCGACAGAGAAATGCCGGATGTAAGACGATGTGATGGTCTTTGGGCCGTAGTAAACGGCAAGCCAGGCTTTATCTGGACGCAAGTGTATATTATATTAAATGACTGTTCGGGTAAGGAAATTTTCAGAAGTGAAGTCGGCAAAAGCAAATTAAAGGAATTCAGTAAAACCTATACTGCCGCATTAAGAAACGCTTTTTTGAGCATAGAAGAACTCGGTGTGCAACAAAAGGAACCAGTAATTTTTGGTACAGATGAATCCAAAGTGCAAGCCGAAGACGATTCGCCTTCAGAAGTATTGAAAGAGATCTCCCCCGAAACTGAGGTTCCTAAAAGCGTGCCTATCGCAACAGTTATCGTTCCGCTGGTGATTTCAGGTAGCGCCGCACTATTCACAAACAACGGTGCGAATTTTGTTCTGGAGGAGAATAAGAATGGTTATACGCTGTATCAGCAAATGGAAACGGGCAATAAAGTGAAAGGAACGCTTGTTCAGAAAAACAACGAGACATATCAATTTGTGGATACTTCGGGCAATACATTTAATTGCTATTTTGATTCTGAAAAGAACCTCGTTATCGAGACCTCATTTCAAAAGATGATATTTGAGGCAGTTCGTCAATAGTTGTATTTCTCTGCCCAAAGACCCGCCAGGTATTTTTTTAAATTCTGTTCTCTTGTATTAGTACCGGGAATATAGAAAGTTGTACCAGCGATCTCTTCAGGTAGAAACTCGTGGGGCACAAAATTGCCATCATAATCGTGGGCATATTGGTAGTCTTTTCCATAACCCAACTCTTTCATTAGCTTCGTGGGAGCGTTTCTAATGGAAAGTGGAACTGATAGGTCCCCTGTTTGTCTTACGACTTGTTGCGCATCTTTAATGGCCTTATAAGAAGCGTTGCTCTTTGGTGAAGTGGCTAGATATACCGCACATTGACTTAAAATAATACGTGCCTCCGGATATCCAATCGAATTAACAGCATCGAAAGAGGCGTTTGCCAGGACAAGAGCAGTTGGGTTTGCCATTCCAATATCTTCGGAAGCGGCGATCACCAATCGGCGGGCTATGAACTTAACATCTTCGCCACCTTCGATCATCCGCGCTAACCAATAAACGGCAGCGTTGGGATCACTTCCCCGAATGGATTTTATGAAGGCCGAAATGATATCGTAATGTTGCTCTCCTGTCTTGTCATACAATACAGTATTCTTTTGGATCTTTCGGCTAACCAGATCATTGGTGATCACAACTTTTTCTGAATTTTCTGAAAGAACAACCAATTCCAGAATGTTCAGTAATTTTCGAGCGTCACCACCCGATAAATGTAATATCGCTTCGGTTTCTTTAAGGGTGATCTTCTTTTTGGAAAGAATTTCATCTTTTTTGACAGCGCGACGAAGCAACGTTTCCAGGTCATGTTTAGAAAAAGGATTGAGCACATAAACTTGACAGCGGGATAAAAGTGGAGGAATTACTTCGAAGCTTGGATTTTCGGTGGTAGCGCCTATAAGAGTGATCCAACCTTTTTCAACCGCCCCCAATAAAGAATCCTGTTGTGACTTGCTAAAACGGTGGATCTCATCAATGAACAATATTGGGTTTTTAGTGGAGAATAGACCATCATCCCTTTTGGCTCTCTCAATAACCTCTCTGACAGCCGCAACTCCACTATCCCCAGCACTAAGTGTATAGAAAGGGCGATCGGATTCTGATGCGATGATGTTAGCCAGAGTGGTTTTTCCGGTACCGGGAGGGCCCCAGAAGATCATGGATGAGATCATACCCGATTCCAGTTGCGCTGAAAGGGCGCCTTCAGACCCTACTAAATGCTGCTGACTAAGATAATCTTTAAGGGTTTTGGGTCGAATTCGTTCTGCCAAAGGGATGCTCATGGGCGCAAAATTACGATATTAAAAATATCAAATTACTGACAATTTATCATAAATTGTATTTTAGGATTGTTTTTTGACATAACAAGAATATGAACCAAAAAAAAGCATTACACTATTCTCCAGATATTATATTGTATCCATTGTTCTTCTTAGTAATAATCTGGATAGCATTTTGGTTGGATATCCGTTTCAATTTCAGATTTTCAAAATGGGGGATCTATCCTCTAAAAGCGGAAGGACTGAAAGGGATCTTGTTTGGACCCCTTATTCATGGAAGCTTAAAACACCTTTTCAACAATTCAATTCCCCTGTTTGCCCTGAGTATGGCGTTGTTTTATTTTTACAGGAACATTCGCTGGAAAGTCATGCTATGGGGAACCCTCTTAACGGGACTACTCACCTGGATAATCGCCAGACCTGCAATGCATATAGGAGTCAGTGGTGTGGTTTATATGTTGGCTGCATTTTTGTTTTTTAAGGGAATAGTTTCAAAAAGGTTTCAATTATCGGCAATCTCACTCATTGTTGTGTTTCTGTATGGTGGCTTATTGTGGTATTTATTTCCTGTTGATCCAAAAATATCCTGGGAAGGTCATTTATCCGGATTCATAGTAGGGTTTGTATTCGCTTTTATTTTTAAACAGAAAGTTATTGAGAATAAAAAATACGCCTGGGAACGGGATGATTATAATCCGGAAGAAGACGAATTTTTAAAACATTTTGACGAGGATGGTAATTTTATCGAAAAACTTCCGGAAAAAGAGCCTCTTTCAAATGCTTCGGAAGGAGAAGCCAAAGACGAGCGGGTAACAATTAATTATATCTTTAAAAAGAAGCCTAAAGACAAAGACGATTAAGAAGCCCTTTGCCGAACCACTTCATACAGAAAAGCACCGCAGGCAACAGAAACATTTAATGAATTGATTTCACCCAACAGGGGCAACGCCGCTTTTTCGTTCACCAGGTTCAATACAGACCTCGATATCCCCTTTCCTTCAGAACCCAAAACAATAGCTAGAGGAGTATTCAAATCCAGTTCATAAAGTATCTTATCTGTTTTTTCGGTGGCGGCTATTACTTTAATGTCAGAGCCCTGTAGGTAAAAAATAGCATCTTTGATATGATCCACCTTGCAAACTGGCATTTTAAATATTGCACCCGCGGAAGTCTTAACAGTATCACCACTTACAGGAGCTCCACCTTTTTTTTGAATGATGATACCATCTACATCGGTACATTCTGCTGTACGAATGATAGCGCCAAAATTTCGAACATCACTTATTTGTTCCAAAATCAGAAATAGAGGTTTCTTATTTTTTGCGAATGCATTTTCAACCAATTCTTCGATACTAATAAAAGAAATAGGGGAGGACAGAGCCACTATTCCTTGATGGTTAGAACGGGTGAGTTTATCCAGCTTTTCCTGAGGTACAAAGCTTATGGATACGTCTGTATTCTCCAGTTGTTGAACGATATCGTTTATTTTGGTATTGGATGTTCCTTTTTGAACATAAAGTTTATGGATCGTCACCTGGGACTTTATGGCTTCAATGACTGGATACACACCAAAAATTAAATTTTCATTGCTCATGGTATAAAAGTAAAAACCATCCCGCTAAAAAGCGGGATGGTTTTTTATCAATTTATTTCAGTATAGTTACTATATACAAGTTTGAGATAAATATCTAACTACCCAGTAAACTGCCGGTAAGAGTTCATTCTCTCCGGTGTCACCACCTTGTAGCAATACACTATCGATTGTTCCACCATTCCAGGTTCCCGGATCCAATGGATCCCCGTTTTCGTCTACAGGGTTTCCATTTTCATCGAAGAAAATTTCATTCGGACAATCTTCACAACTCGATACGTCTGAGTTGTACACTCTGCCATCGTTAGAAATAATGGTAGATGAAAACAAAAACGCGTCGCTATCAGGGTCATTGAATGTTTCAATTGGCACGTTAAACAGATCGGCCATATCCTGACCTGTAAAACTCACATCGAATGGAAATGAAGTTGTGCTCTTAAAAGGGATAATATTTTCCAAATTTCCTTTTAAAGCTACAAATAACTCATAGGAAGCTACATTTCCGTTTGGATCTTCTGTGACAGCAATGAATGTTGCTTCATTTGGAATAGCTCCCATATCATATCTCGTATATGACACTCCATCTATAATATTTAACCCTGACCAACAATCTGGTTGGAAGGTAAATTTCACAAATCCTCCATTACCCAATTCCGGGAAACGGAATTTATCA
>SMXJ01000094.1 GCA_004356305.1 Bacteroidota bacterium
CTTTCAGTACTTATCGGATTTCCTCCTCCAAGACCTAATTGTCTCCTATTAACATATAAGTATTCCCCACCTACCAACAGGTATAATTCTTCAATTACCTTATATCGTCCATTAAAATCGACCGCAGTCCATTTCGATCTTATTCCACCATTGTCCTTGACCGCATAGGTGAATGTAGCGGAAACCCCCCACTTCTCACTAATTTCAGAGATTAGGTCTACACTCCCGCCAAATCCTTCCAGTTCCGTGAGATACCCACCTGAAATACCAACTCCAAATCCCTGGGCCTGAACGCCATAAATACTTAAAAGTGTTGTTACAAAAAAGATTATTTTTTTCATTTTCTATCGTTTATTAATACGAGTTCAAAAATACATCTTTTAACCGAATAAAAATTTTTATATAAAAAAACCGCTCAAAATTGAGCGGTTTTTTATGCTGTTTTTTTTTTAATTATTGCCCAATATAAGTGGGAGTCCGCTATCACTGGATCCTATGATCACTACTTTAGTATTTGGCGATTCGGCTAGTCTTAAGGTCGCTTCAATACCTTTGTCCAAAAGGATCTTATCGGTTAGGGAAGCGCTTAAAATTCTGTTGGATTCGGCTTTTCCTCTGGCTTCGATAATTACTTTTTCCGCTTCTTTTGCGGCCGTTACCAATCTGAATTCATATTCCAAAGATTCCTGTTCCTGTTTCAGCTTTCGTTCGATCGCGTCTTTAATGGTAGGAGGCAAGGTAACATCACGCACCAAAATTTCGTTCAATTGAACGTATTGTTTGTCGAGGATTTTCTTTGTTTCGATATATATTTCATCTTGTATGATATCTCGCTTGCTGCTGTACAATTGTTCCGGTGTATATCGTCCAACTACGCTACGGGCTGCACTACGTATAGCGGGTTGAATAACACGTTGGAGATAATTTTCTCCCAGGGTTTGATGTAAATGTCCTAAATCTTTGTAAACAGGTACATACCACACCGAGGCGTCTATTAGTATTTCCAGACCATTAGACGAAAGTACTTTCAACTTTTCAAAAAGCTCTTGCTGCCGTACCTCGTACACAATCACCTTGTTCCATGGTGCGATGAGGTGGAAACCTTCACCTAACGGGGGTTGATCGGTTACTACACCGTTATCAAAAGTTTTGTACAGAACCCCCGCTTCACCTGATCCAATGGTGACCGCAGATTTTGCCAATATGATTATCGCTAGTACTAAAAGGATGACTATAGGCACCCCTATTTTTGGTAATTTATTCATAATAATTTGTTTTTGTTTGTTTATATGAGTCCGTTATATTTTCTGATAAACCACTCGGCCGATAACGTTAAAACTATCAATCCGAGCAGATATTTCCAAGCTATTAAAGGTACAACTTTTTGATTGGTTTTTTGAATGGTTTTGAAATTATCATTTTCGAGTAGTTCGTTGATAAGGCTTACGGTCTTATCGATGAAATAAACTGTTCCGCCCGTATTTGTCGCTACTCTCCCTAGTTTTGTTACATTGGCATTCAAGAATTGTTGTTCCACATTGAATTCCAATATAGTAAAGCCACCGCTACGGGCTATTCCTTCCTCTTTCACTGAAACGGTAAATTCATAATTCCCGGCCTGTAAACTGTTCAGATCTACTTCATAAAAGTTATTCTTGAGCAACATAGGGAAATTCGTAACCTCCTTTGTTTCGTTATTCACTACCGAAATATTCAATTGGGCTCTATTGTCAAACATAAAATTCTTGTCGAAAAACTGTGCTGAAATACGTAATGGATTGTTGTTGTAATAGAAAGTTTCAAATGTAACTTCCATCCTGCTTCGGCGTTTGTTGGAGGCTAAATACTGAATGATATTTCCGATGAACCCATCAAAACCTTCGAAGTCAGCATCTGATAAATACGATTGTGCCCGCCAACGCCAAAGTCCTTCTCCATCAAGGATAGCGTGTCGATGGCCGTTAATTTCCATGGAAGCCAGCAGTGCCGAATTTGTCGAAAAACCATTGATGGATTGCTCCAATAGAACCTCATGGGGCACGTTGATACTCAATTCACCGAATTCAGTCTTCAATGGTGGAAAGTTATCGAAACCTATATCTTCAACAGCATAGGCACTATAATTTTGGTTCAGTATTCCCATGACATCCTCGGCCTGGTTCACAGCTTCTTTGCTAAAGTTTTGCTGAATGCGATTCAGGAAATTCCAGTCGGTTTGTAAACCTGTGATCGTCAAAGTGTTTTTTTTGAGTTTGGACATTTCAGAATAAACGCCGGTGAAACTTCGGCCTGGTTGAAACAAGATGATCAATTGATAATCGTTTATGACCGCCATTGCTTCTGAAGGTTTTTTGAAAGTTACCATGCGTTGCTCATTGGTTTCGATGGATTTTTTCAAAGCACCCAGATCCGGGTGAATGATATCGCTTACTATTAAAACATCGGTTGCCTGATCGATCACCTCTACCGCAAAGGCCTTGCGATTATTGACCTTGTTCTTTTCATCCTCAAATGGAATTATTTCTGCGCTGTACCGCTGCAATCCTACCCCGGAAGCCCGTAAATTGGCGACAATGGTTCGGGTGTTCTGCGTTTCCGTAAAATTTACATTTTGTGAAAATACCTTACTTCCCCCCTGAGTTATAACAAACTGTGAATTTACCGTACCCTTACCGCTATAGACTAAAATAACTTCCACAGGAAATTGATTTTTTAGAAACGAATACCGGTTGGTGTTGAGTTGCCCGATCTTTAGATCCACATACCGGATGGAATCTCCCGCGATCACCGGAAATATTTGGTTCGAATAAGTAAGGCTTGAAAACTCGTAGTCTTTTCCGAAAGTCTGGTTGCCATCCGAGATAAGAATAGTGGGGGCTGTTTCTCTTCCGAACAATTCTTCGGTTGCCGTTAAGGCTTTGTCGATATTGGTTCTTTTTTCTGAAAAGGACAAGGAATCCATTTCGGCGAAATCATTTCCGAAGTGATAAAAACTAAGATCAAATTTATCGTTCAGATCGGTGTGGGTCCTAAGTTCCTCCACGAACCTTAAAACGTTTTCTCCCTGGTTCAATTCTACCATGGAAGATGAATTATCTACCAAAACCGGAAGCTTCGGTTTTTCGATAGTGTAAGTAGCCGTTTTAAATTTCGGATTTATGAGTAAAAGAAAAAGTGAGAATAAAGTAATAAATCGCAACGAACCAAACAGCCAGTTAAGTTTCCCCGGATATTTTGACCTATACCCATACATAAAAAGCGCCAACGCAAAGGCAATAACTCCGGCAATTACAATATAAAGTATGGTTTCAGCAGTCATTTATCAAGTAAGCATTCCTCCGTCAACATTTAATACCTGGCCGGTCACGTAGCTGGATAGGTTACTGGCCAAAAATACACATGCATTCGCAATATCTTCAGGGCTGCCACCTCTCTTTAAAGGAATGGCATCCCGCCAGCTTTGAACCATAACTTCATCAAGTTTTGATGTCATTTCAGTTTCTATAAATCCCGGAGCGATCGCATTGCAACGAATGTTTCGACTCCCCAATTCCAACGCTACCGATTTAGTGAAGCCTATGATCCCGGCCTTGGAAGCCGCATAATTGGTCTGTCCGGCATTTCCTTTTAATCCCACCACAGAACTCATGTTGATAATCGATCCATGCCTCTGTTTAAGCATAGTGCGTTGGACCGCTTTGGTCATATTGAATACCGACTTTAAGTTGACTTCAATCACAGCATCGAAGTCCTCTTCAGAAATACGCATCAATAAATTATCTTTAGTGATCCCGGCATTATTGATCAAAATATCGATGCTTCCGAAATCTTCCAAAACCTTGGTCGCCAATTCCTGAGATTCGTCAAAATTTGCCGCGTTGCTTTTATAGGCTACTATTTTTACGCCTTCTTTACCAGCCTCCGCAGCAACGGCTTCGGCAGCTTCGTTTGACGAATTATATGTAAATGCAACATTCGCACCATGCCTGGCAAAAGTTTCCACAATTCCTTTTCCTATTCCGCGGCTACCACCTGTTATGATGGCTGTTTTTCCTTCGAGTAGTTTCATATCTAAGTTGATGTTATGATCGTTTTAGTATCTCTTCAAATATAAAAAAAGCCCTGTTAATATGTACGGGGCTTTGGTGTTATTATTTACATAAAGTTTTACCTCAAAACCTCTGCGATTCTTTTACCAATTTCCGCAGGAGAATCCACCACATGGATGCCACATTCACGCAAAATTTTCTTTTTAGCCTTCGCGGTATCATCACTTCCTCCAACGATGGCGCCGGCATGCCCCATCGTACGTCCCACGGGTGCTGTTTCTCCTGCGATAAATCCAACAATCGGTTTTGTACTTCCGCTTTTCTTATACCAATAAGCCGCATCCACTTCTAACTGTCCTCCTATTTCACCGATCATTACAACGGCATCTGTTTCAGAATCGTTTATCAATAACTCAATTGCATCTTTTGTTGTGGTTCCTATGATTGGATCTCCTCCAATTCCAATTGCAGTGGTAATGCCTAAGCCTTGTTTCACAACTTGATCTGCGGCTTCATACGTCAATGTACCCGATTTTGATACTATCCCAACACGTCCTTTCTTAAAGACGAATCCGGGCATAATTCCTACTTTGGCTTCTTCCGGCGTGATCACACCCGGGCAGTTAGGGCCGATCAAGCGACAATCTTTATCTTTTATGTAATCGACTACTTTTATCATATCAGCTATGGGAATGCCTTCGGTAATGGTAATGATCACTTCGATCCCCGCATCGGCTGCTTCCATTATGGCGTCGGAAGCAAAAGGCGGAGGAACGAAAATAATAGAAGTATTTGCGCCTACTTTCTCTACAGCTTCTTTTACGGTGTTGAAAACGGGCTTGTCCAAATGTGTTTGACCTCCTTTTCCAGGGGTTACACCACCAACTATATTGGTTCCGTACTCGATCATTTGTTCGGCGTGGAAAGTTCCCTCAGTTCCGGTGAAGCCCTGTACGATTATTTTGGAATTTTTATCTACTAAAACGCTCATTGTTTTCTAAATTAAATATGATTTCGTCACTACAACTACAGCCATTTCGCAACCTGCAGATCGGCGGCAAAGATACTCTTTTGTGGACTTTCAGAAAAGGAATTAAACCTTAACATTGTGGTAGGATTCGTTGGTGTCGTCTTTATCGGTAACCGGCTGGCTTACTTGATATCCCCTATAAAGTTTTTGATCTTTGACTTCCCAAATAGCAATAAAATGTGCGATCCCTAATTCTTCATCCAAATTTTCAATTGTCCGAACATAGTATTTATATCGTATGGTAACATGGTTGCCATCTGCCAACAAATGACTCACCTCCAATCTAAAATCTTTATATGTACGGCGAATTTCAGAAAAGAAATCTATAATATCATCAAAGTGCATAATTGAAAGTCCGTCCGAACTATTCCATATGAGGACCAATTCAGGATGTAAATACCGTTCCAGAACAGTGACATCATCAAATATATTCGCTTCATAAAAATCCCTTACGATCTCCTTTGCATTTTTACTCATGAAGTTTGTCCAGTTTTTCAATGATATCAGGAATTAATCTGATAGAGGCCATTTCTTTGAATTTTTCTCTGGCTTCCATCGCGGGAGAACCAAAATAAGTTTTGTTTTCATCAGTAGAATGTCCCAGTCCAGATTGTGCGTAAATTTCAGTTCCTTTAGCGATGGTTATATCGCTTTTCACGCCAACTTGCCCCCAAAGGATTACGAGGTCTTCGATCAGCACACACCCGGCTATCCCAACTTGTGCCGCGATCAGGCAACGTTTGCCAATGATGGTATCGTGGCCTACCTGAACCTGGTTGTCTAATTTGGATCCTTCCTTGATGATGGTGGACGCACTTACGCCTCTATCAATGGTACATAATGCACCAATATCAACTTGATCTTCAATGATTACATTTCCTCCACTCAAGAGTTTGTCCAACTTCTTTGGTCGTGTTTTGTAGTAAAAAGCATCCGATCCCAAAACTGTTCCTCCGTGAATTGTAACATCGTTACCAATAATGGTGTTATCATAGATCACGCAATTAGAATGAATCACACAATCGTTGCCTATGACTACATTATTTCCAATAAATACGTTGGGTTGAATAATAGTGTGCTTTCCGATCTTTACTGAATCTGCTATGGCGGCACTGGCAGCCACGAAAGGATTGAAATGGTTTGTCAGCTTATTAAAATCCCGGAAGGGATCGTCGCTGATCAATAAGGTTTTTCCCTCAGGGCAGTCTATATTTTTATTGATTAATATGATAGTGGCCATCGATTGAAGCGCTTTGTCATAGTATTTAGGATGATCGACAAAAACAATATCTCCAGGTTGAACAACATGTATCTCATTCATTCCCAGAACAGGAAATTCAGGATCACCTATATACTCACAATCAATTATCGTGGCAATGGCTTCAAGTCTTTGGGGTTGAGAAAATTTCATAGATTTCAATATTATTCCAAATATAAAAAATCCCGTCTCAATTTCCGTTGAGACGGGATTTATTTTTATCTTATCATTGGAGGCCTTACATCCTACTCTTTAACCCGTTCCTGATATTGTCCTTTATCGGTATCGACCCTGATCTTGTCCCCTTCATTGATGAATAACGGAACCTTGATCTTGGCTCCGGTTTCCACGGTTGCAGGTTTGGTGGCATTCGTAGCGGTATTTCCTTTCACACCGGGTTCGGTAGCGGTTACCTCCAGAACAACACTGGCAGGCATATCTACCGAAAGAGGCATGTTATCTTCTGAATTGATCACCAACGTAACTACCTCACCTTCTTTCAGCAGATCCGTACGGTCCAAAGTGCTTTTTTCTAATTGGATCTGTGTATAATCATCGGTATTCATAAAGTGAAAAGTATCTCCTTCATTGTATAAATACTGAAACTTATGTGTTTCCACACGTACATCGTCTATTTTATGTCCTGCTGAAAAGGTATTATCGATCACTTTTCCCGTTGTTACACTCTTTAGTTTTGTTCTCACAAAAGCAGGTCCTTTTCCCGGTTTAACATGTAAAAATTCTATGATCTTATAAATATCATGATTGTATTTAATACAGAGTCCTTTTCTAATATCTGATGTATTTGCCATTCGTTAGTTTGATTTTTTAATTCTGAAAATAGCCTTTCATGATTCCGCGCTTGGAATTTTTGATGAATTGGAGGATCTCATCCCGTTCCGAGGTAGCCTCCATTTCGGCTTCAATAATTTGCACCGCCTGCGTATTATTATAATTCTTTTGATATAAGATCCTATATACATTTTGAATCTCCTGTATTCTATTGGCTTCGAAACCTCTTCGGCGTAAACCAATAGAATTTATTCCAACATAAGATAGGGGTTCACGAGCTGCTTTTACAAAGGGAGGGACGTCTTTCCGAACCATTGAACCCCCTGTGACAAAGGCATGGTTCCCGATCATACAAAACTGATTTACGGCTGTCATACCGGCCAGGATCACATAATCACCCACGGTGATATGACCTGCCAGGGTGCTGTTATTTGAAAAAATACAGTTATCGCCCACCGTGCAATCGTGCGCAATATGGCAATAGGCCATCAATAAACAGTTATCGCCAATTACCGTTTTCCTACGGTCCACCGTACCGCGATTCACGGTTACGTATTCACGAATGGTCGTATTGTCTCCTATTTCAGCTGTAGTTTCTTCGTCCCGAAATTTCAAATCCTGTGGAATCGCAGATATTACGGCTCCCGGGAATATATTGCAGTTCTTCCCTATGCGGGCCCCTTCCATAATGGTCACATTCGAACCTATCCATGTCCCCTCTCCGATCAAAACATTATTATGTATCGTTGTAAAAGGTTCGATCACCACATTTTTGGCAATTTTTGCATCGGGGTGTACGTAGGCTAACGGCTGATTCATCTAGTCTTCTTTTATTTTTACAATTTGTGCCATTAGTTCTGCTTCAGCTACTAATTTATCGTTGGCATAGGCAGCACCTTTCATGAGAACAATTCCTCTTCTAATTGGGGTGACCAATTCTAATTGAAATACCAAGGTGTCACCGGGATTCACCTGCCGTTTGAATTTTACATTATTTATTTTCATAAAGAAGGTTAAATAATTTTCCGGATCCGGAACGGTACTCAAAGCTAATATACCACCGGTTTGAGCCATGGCTTCAACAATAAGGACTCCAGGCATTACGGGTGTTCCAGGGAAATGTCCCACAAAAAATGGTTCATTCATGGTCACATTCTTCAGTCCTATTACATGCCTGTCTGAAAGCTCTAAAATTTTATCCACGAACAAAAATGGAGGGCGGTGTGGTAACATTTCCATGATTTGATTCACATCCTTTACAGGTTCTTTTGTGATATCAAACTTTGGGATTTTATTTCTTTTTTCGATCTGAATGATTTTAGCAAGCTTTTTAGCGAAATTCGTGTTTACAGAATGACCCGGCTTGCTGGCAATTACTTTTCCGCGTATGCGTGTACCTATCAACGCCAAATCCCCAATTATATCTAACAACTTATGACGTGCAGCCTCATTGGGATGATGCAAGGTAAGGTTGTCCAGTATTCCATTGGGTTTTACCGAAATTTTATCTTTCTTAAACGCAATACGAAGTCGCTCCATCGCCTCTTTCGTAGGTTCTCTATCTACGTAAACAATAGCATTATTGAGGTCGCCTCCTTTTATGAGTCCGTTTTCTAAAAGCATCTCTATTTCATGTAAAAAGCTGAAGGTCCTCGAATTGGATATTTCGGTTTTAAAATCAGAAAGGTGCTTTAAGGTAGCGTTTTGAGTCCCTAATACCTTGGTGCCAAAATCCACCATCGCGGTAACCTGGTATTCATCTGCCGGAATAACTGTGATCTCGCTGCCTGATTTCTCATCTGTGAATGAAATGACCTCGGTCACGACATATTCATTACGCTGAGCCTCTTGCTCGATGATGCCCGCTTTTTCAATAGCCTCCACGAAAAATTTGGAAGACCCGTCCATAATAGGAGGTTCAGAAGCATCGATCTCTATCGAACAGTTATCCACTTCCATCCCTACCAAAGCCGCCAGAACATGTTCTGAAGTTTGGATCTTCACCCCCATTTTTTCAAGATTCGTACCCCGTTGGGTATTCACAATATAATTGGTATGAGCTTCAATAACCGGATTTCCTTCCAGATCGACCCTGGTAAAAGTATATCCATAGTCCACCGGAGCAGGTTTAAAAGTTAGGGTTACTTCTTCACCCGTATGAAGTCCTACTCCTGTGAGCGATACTTCTTTTTTTAATGTACGTTGTTTTGCTGTACAGCTATTTATTGCCATTATCTTTTTCTAATTTGTCCAAACGCTTCACGATCTTCGGAAGGTTCTTGAAGTGAACGTAACTCTTATTATAATCTCCATAATTTAAAGCAGGAGAACCTTGTATCGCCACATCGTCCTTAACATTGCTGCCAATACCGCTTTGGGCCTGGACACGAACATTGTTTCCAATAGTGATATGCCCTGCTATGCCAACTTGCCCACCTATCAAACAATTTTCACCGATCTTGGTGGAACCTGCAATTCCACTCTGTGCAGCTATGGCAGTGTTTTTTCCGATCTCGACATTGTGTGCTATTTGAATTTGGTTATCCAGTTTCACGCCACTTCTAATGAGCGTAGATCCCAAAGTCGCCCGGTCAATAGTGGTTCCGGCTCCCACGTCCACATTGTCTTCGATAATCACATTTCCGGTTTGGGGAACTTTTTGGAATTCACCATTTTCATTGGTCGCAAAACCAAACCCATCGGCTCCTATAATAGCTCCACTATGAATCACGCAATCGTTTCCGATTATCGTTTCAGAATAGATCTTACAACCCGCGTATATAACAACGCTATCTCCAATGGTTACGTTATCACCTAAATAAACATTGGGGTAGATCTTTGCGTTGGTCCCTATGGATACATTTTCACCCAGGTAACAAAAGGCTCCCAAATAAATGTTTTCTCCATATGTAGCACTTTCAGCGATAAAAACAGGCTTCTCAATTCCGGTCTTATTCATCTTCACCTGGTTATAATATTCCAATAATAGAGTAAACGCTTTACGGGCATCCTCTACTCGAATAAGGGTTGTTTTGATGGGGCTTTCAACTACAAAATCTTTATCTACGATGGTAATCGATGCATCCGTTGTATAGATATAGGACTTGTATTTAAGATTGGCCAAAAAGGTAAGGCTCCCCCGAGACCCTTCTTCTATTTTTGCGAGTTTGGAAACTTCAATGGTCTCATTTCCTTCTACTTGTCCGTCAAGAATTCCCGCTATTTGATTGGCTGTAAACTTCATTATTGATTTTGAATGTTGCAAATATAAAAAAAGGAATGCTAATGGCTTTTAGGATAACAGAGATAATATTTAATTACCTTTTGAGACAAAGCCTCAATGTTCAATTGGTCACTGGCTTTGGCTACATCCACTATTTTTCCATTTTTTTTAATAAGGTTGATGGCGTCATTGTCCATACGGTACGCCTGATTAGAAATAGCTCCCTCGAACACAAAATAAGATGCCTCTTTTTGTGAAAGGTTGTGTTGTTTTATAACCTGATCTAATTTTTTTTGGACTATTTCTCGGGAAAAAGGACGATTCTTTAATTTGATCTTTAACAAATTTCTATTTAATAACATACTCGAAAGTTCCCGAAGCACAAAATCTTCCGAAGCACACCAACTCTTCATGGCCGAAATAATATCATGATCATCCAGCTTAGCAAATGTATTCAAGACATCTTCATTAAAATCATCCGGGGCAATGGACTGATTCAGAAAAAAAGAAAGGGCATCACTCGCGGGTAACCGCAATCCATTTTGAGTCAACTCCTTTGCGCGTTTGAGTAATCGCAATAACAACTGTTCTGCCACCAAGCTCGTTTTATGAAGGTAGACCTGCCAATACATCAACCGTCGTGCCACTATAAATTTCTCAACCGAATAGATACCTTTCTCCTCGACGACCAGCATGTCGTCTTTCACATTGAGCATGGCGATCAATCGCTGAGAGTTAATGTTGCCTTCAGGAACACCGGTGTAAAAACTATCCCGGCGCAAATAGTCCAACCGGTCCATATCCAACTGTCCCGATACCAGCTGATGCATAAATTTCCGGTGGTATTCATTTTTAAAAATTCGAATGGCAAGACCCAATTGTCCATTAAATTCGCGATTCAGTTTTGACATGAACATCAATGAAATTTGTTCATGGCTTACATTTTCCACAATACTGAGTTCCATCGCATGGGAAAACGGTCCGTGGCCTATATCGTGTAATAAAATAGCGATGTAAAGAGCCTCCTCTTCATCTTCTGATATTTCGATGTTCTTCACCCGGAGGATTTGTACGGTTCGTTGCATCAAGAACATGGCCCCCAATGCGTGATGGAATCGTGTATGCTGCGCTCCAGGATAAACCAGATAAGACAGGCCCATTTGTGTTATTCTGCGCAACCGCTGAAAATACGGATGCTCAATTAGCTGAAATATCAAGGTGCTGGGTATCGTAATGAACCCATATATTGGATCGTTGATAATCTTTAATTCGTTGATGGATTGCAAACTTTAACGTTTAATTAATAGTATGAGGTTGAGTTTTGAGATACTACGGAGGTATTTTTGGTGTTATAATAACGTTCGCAGTTCAATTTTAATTTTAAAACAAATATACATATATGAGCGAGATAAAAGTACTATGGGTAGATGATGAAATCGACTTGTTAAAACCTCACATTATTTTCCTGGAAAGCCGAAATTATTCAGTTACGACGGCGCAAAGTGGCATGGAAGCGCTTCAGGAAATAGAAAAAAACAGTTTTGATATTGTATTTCTGGATGAGAATATGCCCGGACTTACAGGTCTGGAAACGCTGGCTGAGATAAAAGAACATCAGGCCAATCTTCCTGTGGTGATGATAACCAAAAGTGAGGAAGAATATATCATGGAAGAAGCCATTGGTTCAAAAATTGCGGATTATCTCATCAAGCCTGTCAACCCTAATCAAATATTACTGAGTTTAAAAAAGAATCTGGATCATGCTCGGTTGGTTTCAGAGAAAACAACTTCGAACTACCAACAGGAATTCAGAAAGATCGCAATGGACATATCGATGATCAATTCGCACGAGGAATGGGCCGAGTTGTATCAAAAATTGGTGTACTGGGAATTGGAGTTGGAAGATATCGAGGACTCGGGGATGTTTGAAATTTTAGAATCTCAAAAAACCGAGGCCAATATTCAGTTTTGTAAATTCATCGAAAAGAACTATCCATCCTGGTTCAAGAATACAGACGATGCCCCAACGATGTCGCATACCTTATTCCGTGATAAGATAATGCCTCAATTAAAGGACGACCAACCCACCCTTTTGGTCGTGGTGGATAATTTGCGCCTCGATCAATGGAGAGCCTTTGCGCCATATTTGAATGGGATCTATAAGAATACAAAAGAGGATCTGTTTTACAGCATCCTTCCCACCGCAACTCAGTATGCCCGAAATTCGATTTTCTCCGGCTTGATGCCAAGTGAAATGCAAAAATTACATCCCGACTATTGGTTGAATGATACTGATGAAGGTGGAAAAAATATGTACGAGAAGGAATTTTTATCGGCTCAGCTGAACCGGTTGGGATTAAATTTGAACTGGAGTTATCATAAAATTTCCAGCTTAAAACAAGGAAGAAGATTGTCTGAAAACTTCAAAAGTCATAAAAACGACGATTTAACTGTAATCGTATACAATTTTGTTGATATGCTTTCTCATTCAAAAACCGAAATGCAAGTGATCAAAGAGTTGGCCTCCAATGACAAATCCTATCGATCACTAACGGAGAGTTGGTTTAAAAACTCCACTTTGATGGAGATAATTCAACAGGCAGGGCAGCTTGGGTTTCAATTGATCATAACTACGGACCACGGAACCATAAATGTAAAGAACCCGTCTAAGGTGATAGGTGACAAGAATACGAGTCTAAATTTGCGTTACAAAACAGGGAAAAGTCTAACGTATGGAGCCAAGGACGTTTTGGCTGTTAAAGATCCCGGTAGTATTCACTTACCCACAATCAACATGAGTAGCTCATACATCTTTGCGAAAGGGGATTTATTCTTCGCCTATCCGAATAATTACAATCATTATGTAAATTATTACAGAAATACTTATCAGCACGGGGGAGTTTCACTGGAAGAAATGATCATTCCATTCGCAGTATTGACTCCAAAATAGAAATAATGTAGGAATTTACTGATTTTATTCCATTTTATCGATGTTTTAAGCAAATAGTCCGAAATATTTATATATTTGTCTCAGCCCACGATCATGGAACAAACATACACCATTAAAGATCTGCCTAATATCGCAGGCATGGTACTCACAAATGCTTCCACCAAAACCCTGTTATTCTATGGGGACATGGGAGTAGGTAAGACAACTTTGATCAAGGAGCTGGCTAAGAAACTTGGTGTTCAGGATACGCTGAGCAGTCCGACCTATTCGATTGTGAACGAATATTTGCTGGATAGTGATAAACTGTATCACTTCGATTTTTACAGAATTAAAAATGAGGAAGAGGCGATGGATTTAGGAATTGAAGAATATTTTGAAACCAATCACTGGAAACTCATTGAATGGCCGGAGAAAATTTCGAATTTATTACCGGAAGAAAATACTAAAATAAAATTAACTATAAACCTAAACGGAAGTCGAACTATAAACGTAACGCCAGTGAAATAGAATGTAACGAAACATAAAATTACCGTAATTTTTAATTGTTTGCCCCAAATCGTAATTTTTAAAAGACGATATATTTTATAAAAAGGGTAAACCTTACAAAATACGACTAACTTAGTTGAAATACTTGTTTATTTTTGGGGTAAAATTGTAATATAAACCTCACAAAAGCAAGTATTATGAAAATCAAGTATTACTTATTTATCGTTGCAATTTTTGGAGCCGTTTTATTCGTTTCTTGTACTCCCGAGAGTATAGAAAATGCACAAACAGATCAACAAATTGACGCCAAAAAAGTCCAACCCCCAAACAACGGATAGGAAAAATCTGTTTATTGGTGGAATTATTGTGTTAGTTGTTGCAATAACACCTTTTATATTTTATTCATATAAGAGTTTCCCAAACGATACAAAAGTTTGGGAGACTGCCTATTTTCTATTTGAAACGTCTTATTTTTCTATTAATGCCTATATATGGTTCTTAGTGAGTAAGATTGTTCCATTATATCTTCTATTATTATGGTTTTTCACTTGCAAGCACTGGTGGCATTGGATCATATTAGTTCCGGTAGCGATGTATGCATTTCAATTATGGGGTATTGTTAATCAAAATAGTCATCCGGATGAACTAGAATTGTATTATATCTTGCCGTTGATGATGTTTTTAGTGCCGGCCGTCTATCTGGTGCGAGCGAAACTATTCGCGAAAGTCCGCGGAAATGATTTAGAAACTTTCGAGGAGGAATTAGGAGTAAGAACATCC
>SMXJ01000095.1 GCA_004356305.1 Bacteroidota bacterium
ATACAATCCAACACCACTTTATGGTCATCGAGCGTGGTCGTGAAAAATAAATAGCGGTTTCCACCATCTTTTATTTTCCACTTTTTACGCAAGTCTTTTACGCTCTCAAGGAAATTCCGGGTGGCCACATTGGCTGTCGAATTTGAAATATACTGTTTCATATCCCTTTTATTATAGGGTATTTGTCGCACGATTTTAAATCTGCGGCCTGGAAAATCAATTAGTTGATCCCCCGTATATAAATGACTATTTGGGTGTAATTTGTCAATATGAAAAACTTCCGAAATGTTATTAAATGCACCTGCTTTAAGCAGTGCACGATTGGGTTCATATAAATAGTGTCGGGGGGACCCATAGGAGGGGAGGGCATCCTCACCGTATATAAAACCAAAACTTTCAGTACTACTTTTTCCTATGTTGACGGTTTCAATTTCTATGGTTTCTGAACCTTTTTTTCGTAGCACCCATAGCAATTCCTTTACTTCATTGTCCACTGCCACTACGTGAATTTGAGCAACGTCATTCAATTCATCCAGCCCCACGGCAATGTCCAGCATAGGGGAGGTTTTCAGAAGTAATGTCTCACAATTTTCAAACATATTGCTCAAGTGGTCTACTATATTGGGTTCACAATCTTTCAAAATGAAAACCTTTCCCTTAGTTTCATGCCTTCGGGTCGGGTCGACATAGATCACATCATACTTTTTTTCCTTGATAGCCCTTATACCATCTGTAGAATAACACTGTATGTTTGTAATTCCTAACCGCTCAAAATTATAACTCGCTATTGATGAAAGGACTTTATCTTGTTCATAATGATCTACACTTTCAAATACTTTGGAAAAGCAATAGCTATCCACACCAAAACCTCCGGTACAATCGGCCAGTGATCTTCCCGAGACCAGCGTGGCTTTATATTTGGCAGTCTTTTCAGAAGAGGATTGTTCAATACTTAATTTTGATGGGAAATAAATGAGGTCGTTATTATGCCAGGTAGGAAGTTTCTTTTTTGTTCTTTGGAAGCCCTCTATCTGTTGGATCAATTCCGGCGCCGAAATACCTTCAAACGGACTACCCTTAAGGGCCAAAACCGATATTTCTTCAGAATAATTTCTAATATATTCTTGTACATCAGGATGGAAAATACGCCGGTTCACAATGTAAAAATACACTAACTTTTGATTAGCCGGCAGAGAGCTATTGCCAATGCGTGGGTTACATTCATGCTACTGTTAGGAGTGCTGTTGATTCATTAATTCTCGAAGGCATATTTTACAATGTTGGCACCCATTCGCAGCGCTTTCAACCGAACCTCGGCAGGATCATTATGGATCTCGGGGTTTTCCCAACCGTCACCCAAATCACTTTCATAGGTATACAAGAGTACCAGTCTGCCCTCATAAGTTATTCCGAAAGCCTGAGGCCGAGCGTTGTCATGTTCATGTATTTTTGGTAATCCTTGTGGAAATTTAAAATGATAATTAAAAATAGGGTGGTTACCAGCAAGTTCTTTCAATTCTTTGCTAGGAAAGATCTTCACCAATTCCTTCCGAAGATATATATCCATACCGTAGTTATCGTCTATATGAATAAAACCACCGCTGATCAAATAATCACGAAGGTTCTGAGCTTCTTCATTTGTAAAAAAAACATTACCGTGCCCGGTCATGTGTATGAATGGGTAATTGAACAGATCAACATTATTTGGCGTGACTGTTTCCGGTTTTTCGTTGATAGTAGTATTGATCTGCTCATTGCAAAATTTAATGAGATTGGTCAAGGCAGTGGGGTTGCTATACCAATCGCCACCTCCTCCATATTGCAAGACGGCAATTTCCTGAGCATTAACAGATATGATGAAAAACGATAAAAGGAATAATAAAATGAATCGATACATGTCAATTCAAAAATACAAACTTTGAAATGCTAACGAAATAAAATGCTATATTTTATCAAACATTTCTGTATAAACACCAATAGTAAAACGCTGCCAGTCTTTGGTAATAAGAGACACTTGTTTTCTTTGACGTTTGGATAATACTCGTAAGTGATTTTCAAAAGTCGGAATATAGACCACAACTTCTTTTTTAGCATTCGCTTTGCCTGCGTTCATAGGTTCGCTTTTTGGGGTTACAACAAGTTCTATTAAGATTAGGGGTGAGCAATATACAAATTATCGACAAAATACCAAATATATCGATAAAAAACATAAAAATAATTGAACTCTACTTCATATTACCTAATGTTACATGACTACAGGCCACTATTGCCGCGGTTTCTGTTCGAAGTCTGCTCGGACCTAAGGATATCTCATTGAAATTATTTACATTGCCAATTAAATTTATTTGTAGGAAAAATCTCCTTTCGGGCCGATCAGTATAAGAATATCTTGACCGGGTTGTACAACCGATTTCAACGATACCTTAGGCGAATCTTGACAATGGGCTATACATTTGGTTGTATTAATGTCCTCATATCGCTTCATAAATTCTGAAAAATAGGCTTCCAGAGCTAAAATGGGTTTATACGTTTTCAGCGATTGTTTCATGGCACTTTCAATGATCTTTTCAAATCGTTCTGGTTTGATAATCGTACGTTCGCTATGATCGTAAAAAACAGGGGTGATCTTATGAACACCAATTTCCGTTGTTTTTTCCAAAAACCATTCAAATCGGTCATTGTTCTTGGTTGGAGCTACCGCCAGATGTAATCTATAGGGTAATGCCGTTGTTTTCTTATATTCCTTAATAATAGTTAGACACTGTTTTGGTGTTACGTTGGTTAATTCTGCAATAAATTGATACCCGTTTCAATTTGTAATATGGAGAACTTCCCCTTCCTTACGTCTCAAAACCTTAGTTATATGACAACTTTCTTCTTTTCCGAAGATAATCTGTTGGTCGGATAGCTGGATATGGGAATGATAAAAAAGGTTCATCTCTGATTGCTTAATGTTTTGCTTATCCAAGTAATAAGAACTAAAATTTCATCCTTGCCGATGCCACCGTAGTATTTTCCGCAAACATTTTGTGTTTGTACTTCATTTCGCCTACCATAGCGATCATAGCTGCATTATCTGTACAATATTCGAATTTTGGGATATAAGTGTTCCAGCCGTATTTGCTTTCAGCCTCGATCATAGCTTTACGAATACCACTATTGGCAGAAACTCCACCACCGATAGCTATTTCCTTGATCCCCGTTTCCTTGACGGCATTTTTAAGCTTGTCCATCAGATAATCGACGATGGTATACTGAATGCTCGCACAAATATCGGCTCTGTTTTCTTTGACGAAATTTGGATTTTTTATAGTCTCTCTTTTCACAAAATAGAGAATGGCGGTTTTCAATCCGCTAAAGCTGAAATCCAGTGGGCCTACTTTTGGTTTGGTAAACGGATAGGCCTTAGGGTTACCGGTCTGAGCATATTTATCTATCAAGTGACCTCCCGGATAGGGAAGGCCTAATATCTTAGCCGATTTGTCAAAAGCTTCCCCGACGGCATCATCTATGGTTTCTCCAATTATTTCCATTTCAAAATAATTTGTGACTTTTACAATTTGAGTGTGCCCGCCGCTAATAGTCAATGCCAGGAACGGAAAACTGGGAGCCGTTTGGTCTTCGGTCTTAATAAAATGGGCCAAAATATGTGCCTGCATATGGTTGACATCAATGAGGGGAATGCCCAATCCCATTGATAAAGACTTTGAAAATGAGGTGCCCACAAGTAACGATCCCAGCAATCCGGGCCCGCGTGTAAAGGCAATGGCTTTTAAGTCTTTTTTGTCGATATTTGCTTTACGTAATGCTTGATGCACCACGGGGACAATATTTTTTTGGTGGGCGCGGGAGGCTAGTTCAGGGACGACACCTCCGTATTCTTCGTGTATTTTTTGTGTAGCAACAACATTGGAAAGGATAACGCCGTTGTTTATAACGGCTGCAGCCGTATCGTCGCACGATGATTCAATACCGAGTATGTAACAATTTTGCTTCATTAAATTCAGGCACGTTTATTGGTGGTAAAATTAAAACTTTATAAGCGTATCAAAAAACTCAGGAAAATAATAATCCGAACCATGGCGATCATCGTATTGCTGTTGTTGCTTATTGTGATAATTTTTTCCATTCCTGCCGTACAAACTTCCGTTGCTGAAAAGGTAACGGATAATCTCAATAAAACCTATGGTACTGATATTCATATTCATCGTTTGGGGATCAATTGGAAAGGTGAGGTGGATCTACGTGGCGTATACATCGCCGACCATCATGGAGACACTTTAATTTATTCCGAAGAAATTCAAACCAATATTTTAAGCATAAAGAAACTGATCGATGGCAAACCCGATTTTGGTTTTGTGGACATAACTAATGCAAAATTATACGTAAAAACCTATTTGGGAGAAGAAGATGATAACCTAAATATATTTACCGATAAGTTCGAGACCGGGGAACCAACAAGTGGAAATATCTTTTTGCTTGAGAGTAAGCATGTTTCTATGGTGAACACCAAATTAAGGGTCACCGATGAGAATATGGATACTCCGGAGATAATCAACTTTAGTAATATAACTCTTCAGGCTAATAATTTTAAGATCACCGGACCCGATGTGGAGGCACAAATTAATTCCCTCACCCTGGACGCCGCAAGAGGCTATTCTCTTGAGAGTATTAAGGCAGATTTTTCATATACATTAGAGGCTCTTACACTAAACGACTTTCTTCTTGAAACCGGGGATTCGTTCATAAGAGGTAATATAGAGTTGTGTTATGGGGAAGACGGATTGACAGATTTCGAAAATAACGTAATTATAAAGGCCGACTTCAAGGACTCTCATATTTCGACTAATGATCTAAATTCTTTTTATGGTGAGTTTGGTGATAATATTGGTATCAGTTTGGATGGTAGTTTAAATGGTACGTTAAATGATTTTCGCTTTACCGGAGGGCAACTGTCTTTTGGCAGAACTAAAGTTTTTGGTGACTATCGATTTGTAAATCTTCTGGATAAGGACCGCGACAATATTATAAGTGCGACCGATCACTCTATTTTCTCTAGCTTTTATGATCTGAGAAGATTAATGCCTAAAATTTTGGGGGAGCAATTACCAAAAAAGCTAAAGATTTTTGGGAATTTTTCGATGAAAGGAGACACTCGATGGGGTGGTGATCTATTGACTACCAATAGTATTATTTTGACTGCTGTTGGTAGTGTTGAGACACGCCTGGAAATGGGCAATATTCACGATTTCGATAATGCTTTTTACACGGGCGAAGTGGTATTTATTAATTTTGACCTCGGTAAAATTTCCGGATCAGAATCCTTTGGAGAAGTCAATGCCGATCTGTCATTTGATGGAAGTGGGTTTACCCCTAAAACGGTTAACACTAAAATTAACGGAACGCTGTCTTCGTTTATTTTTGAAGGCTATAACTACAAGAATATTGTTGTTTCAGGCAATTTAAAGGACCCTATTTTTAATGGTAATCTCAAAATAAATGATCCAAATTTGATCGTGGAGTTTAGTGGACTGTTAGATATATCCAAAGAATTAAACCAATATGAATTTGAGGCCAATATCGAATTCGCCGAACTCAACAAATTAAATTTGTTTACAAGAGATAGTGTATCGGTTTTCGCAGGAAGAATTACCATGGATATGGAGGGTACAAACGTAAATGATGCCGTTGGGAATATAGAATTTCTTGAAACATTTTATCAAACTGAAGTCGACGATTTCTACTTCGATGACTTCCTTATTTCCTCTTTTTTTACTGAAGGGATACGAACGATAGAAATAAAATCTCCAGACATAATCAACGGTAAAATAAGTGGTAAATTTCTAATTGAAGATATTCCCGACTTATTTTATAATTCGGTGGGGAGTATCTACACCAATTATATTCCTAATGAGGTTACGGAAGATCAATATATCGATTATGAATTTAGGATCTATAATAAAATCGTAAATGTTTTTGTTCCCCAACTTCAGTTGGGTGAAAATACCAGAGTAAGAGGTTCTGTCTATTCCGATGAGTCAAAATTTAAGTTGGACTTTCGTTCGCCGGAGTTACTGCTGTACAATAATTATTTGGGGAAAGTAAATATTCAGTTGGACAATGAGAATCCACTTTTCAACGCCTATATTTCCGTGGATTCCTTGTATACAGGGACGTATAACCTTTCGGAAATAAATATCATCAATAAAACACTTAACGATACACTTTATATCCAATCCGAATTTAAAGGAGGGAAGGACCAGGCCGATATATTCCAGATGCAGTTGTATCACACTATAAATCCACAGGGTAAATCGGTTGTGGGGATCAAACGTTCAAAGATCACTTATCAGGATAATGATTGGATTCTCAATCGTGATAATAACAAACTAAACAAAATTACCTTTGATAATAACTTTAAGGATATTAGGTTGGATTCAGTTTCACTTAGCCATAAGAATGAATTGATCAAAATGGCAGGAATAATACGCGATTCTACCTTTACCGATGTTCGTATAGAATTCACCAACGTGGATATAGGGAAATTGCTGCCACAGATAGATAATTTAAATTTGAAAGGTAATATCAATGGACGGCTTAATATATTGCAAAAGAAAGGTTCATATTACCCAAGTTCTGAAATTGTGGTTCAAGATGTAGAATTAAACGGCATTGAATTTGGCCATTTAAATTTAAAGATAAGAGGAAATACAGATCTTTCCAGGTATACGATCAGTTCTAGTTTGGTCAATGATAACGTGGCTTCTTTTACCGCAGATGGTAGTTTGGATGTCTCGACAGAAAAATCGATTCTCGATCTGGATGTCAATTTAAAGGACTTCAATTTGACAGCTTTCACTCCTTTTGGAGGGGATGTAATTACTAATATGCGTGGATTTGTTTCGGGGAATGCAAAAGTAGTCGGAGATTATAGATCTCCGGAGATCAATGGAAATCTGGTACTCAACCAAAGTGGGTTAAAAGTACCGTATTTGAATGTAGATCTTGATATTGCCGACAATACTTCCGTGATCTTGCGGAAAAATATATTTGTGTTATCGCCCACAAAAGTTACTGATACGAAGTATAATACGGTAGCTAACTTACACGGAAATATTACGCATGAAAACTTCGGGAATTGGGCCATGAACCTTGAATTAACAACCGACAGATTTTTGGTGCTCGATACTCCTGCGGATGAAGATGCCTTGTATTACGGGACTGCTTTCATTAAAGGCGAAGCTACCTTTAAAGGCCCACTTGACGAACTAGTAATAGACGTTAACGCCACTACCGAAGAGGGGACGTCTTTTAAAATTCCCATCAGTGATGCGACGAGTATTAGCGATGATTCATTTATACATTTTCTTTCACCGGCTGAAAAGAAAGCCCGTATAAGTGGAGAAACGATCGTATCTGAAGAAATAAAAGGGCTTACTTTAAATTTCGAACTCGACATCAATGAAAAAGCCGAGGTCGAAGTAGTTGTGGATAAGGTGAATAATTCTACGATAAAAGGACGTGGAGCAGGAATCTTGTTATTGGAAATAAATACTCTAGGCAAATTTAAAATGTGGGGGGATTTCTTGATAATTGAAGGAAAGTTTGATTTTCGATACGGAGGATTGGTGGACAAAACCATTGACGTATTACCCGGTGGAAATATTACCTGGGATGGAAATCCTTCCCGGGCGCGATTGGATTTGACAGCAAAATACAAAACCAAAGCTAACCCTTCTGTTTTACTCGATAATCCTTCGTTCAATCGCAATATTGATGTGGAAGTTTTAGTGGATCTAACCGGTGAGATCTTACAGCCTGAATTGGATTTCAGAATATTGTTTCCAAGGGTAAGTTCGTCTGTACGATCCGAACTGGAATACAAATTACAGAATAAAGAGCAGCGCCAGACTCAGGCACTATATTTAGTGTCCACAGGCTCGTTCCAAAGTGAAGGACTAGGAGGGCAAGATGCCCTTGCAAGTACCTTGGCAGAACGAGTAAATAAACTTGTAGCAGACATATTTGCAGATAGTGATGCAAAATTTAATGTGCTTCCTTATTACACCCCAGGATCCAAGACTGTTAATTATGAAACGGAGGGTCAATACGGATTCCAGTTTTCGAGTAAGATTTCAGAAAGAGTGCTAATCAATGGGAAAGTTGCTGTACCTGTTGGTGGCGCCAACGAAACTTCGGTGGCGGGAGATATTGAAGTACAGTGGTTGGTAAATGAAGATGGAAGCCTTCGGATTAATTTTTTCAATCGCGAGGCAGAATTAAAATTTTTTGGTGAGGATCAGATATTTGAGCAAGGAGTCGGAGTTTCTTATTCCGTGGATTTCGATACTTTCAGAGAGTTGATGCAAAAATTATTCAATAAAAAAGTAACTTTGGACCCCGATTTTATTGCGCCCGTGATCCCCGATGATAATGATTTTAATGAGAATGTCAATTCCTCCGGCACAAAACAAGATGAAGAAGATTGATCTAAAATGAGGCTATCATTGATATTTCTACATTAACGTACTTCGGAAGATTTGCTACTTGAACGGTTTCTCGAGCCGGTGCCGTTTCTTCATCAAAATAGGTTGTATAAACTTCGTTGATTTTAGAAAAGCTAGCCATATCACTGATAAAGATCGATGCCTTCAGAACATGACTGAAATCCATACCTGCTTCGGTAAGTACCGCCTTTAAATTCTCCATTACTTGCTTTGTTTCCAATGCAATGTCGTCTATGACCAAATTGCCGGTGATGGGATCAATGGCGATCTGACCGGATGTAAAAAGCATATTTCCGCTTAACACAGCTTGGTTATAAGGCCCTATAGGAGCAGGGGCGTTTGGGGTGTTAATTATCTTTTTCATTTTATTTAGAGGTATAGTATGTATCAGTTATTAATTAAGGTTTTCCGTAAATATATTTTTGAACTTCTATTTTACCGAGCAGTCTCCTAGCACTCAATTTCAAGCCACATAACTCACCAAGAAACAGCCTACTGAACCCCAGGCTTAAAGCCCTCTGTCAGGCTCACGTCGTTTATCATATTTAATATCCCTAAGTATTGAACTTGTAATACCAATATAGAAGTTCCAGGACGTATTTATAGCACCAATTGGTGTCCAGTTAAAACGCATCGTCCAACTTTCGAGATCCCTTACGAATCTAAATTGGGTTAGTGTAACCCCTTTGTTCTTAAAGTCATAGCCCGAAGAAAATCCCACGCTCCATCTTGGTGAGAGCTCCACATTGGAGCTAAGCATCAACGATTGTGAAGAAATTTCATTTTGCCTGGCATTATTATTATAGGTGATCGTATATGCCATTCTTACATCCCAGGGGATATCATAATGATACCACGAACGATCCTTATTGCTTTTTTTCCTTTTATCGGCTTCTTTTTTTAGATTTCTATCGCCTATCTCCCTCACAGATCCAAATAAATCGTCAGGTCGGCCGCCATTTCGAAATGTATCATTATCAAAATTTTCCTCATCGTCCTCATCACGTTCAAAATCACGACTGGAAAAAGAATAATTGAAACTGAGATTCGCGCGTGTAAGCCTAAATAGGCTTCCTCCATTATTAATATTGAATTCATCAATCTTCCGGTTGTTATTATCAAGGGCATAGGGGTCCAACTCACCATTTATATTCAAATCTAACTTTTTAACTATAGGTATTCCTGTCGAAAACGAAACAGGCCTTATTTTAAGTGAATCTGCCGAAAAACTATACCCACTGTTGAAATTAAGGTTGTTAATGAGAGTTATCTTTTTCAGTTCGGTTGCAGTTGTATCCTTATCTCGCACCTTGGCTTCAAGGGTATTGCTCAAGCCAAAACTCAAGCTACTTGAATAGGTCCTTCCGGGAGCACCGAATAATGTATTTTCGAATCGTGAGTATTCGATTACCTCCTCATTGACCAGCGGATCTGAAGTGGCCGGAATAGTATATTCATCATAAAATTGCTCAAACCCGGGGTTCAAACTGTATCCAATACTGGGACGCATCGTATGTCTGATAGTTTGTATTTTTTTATCATCTCCAAAATCAAATATTCCATATACAGTTGTGCCTAAACCGGCCGA
>SMXJ01000096.1 GCA_004356305.1 Bacteroidota bacterium
CGATGTTTGCAAATATTCATTGGTATCAATACCTCTTTCGTTATACGTCACTCCGGCTTGCTCCAAATCCATTCCGGATATATTTGGTGAACGGCCCGCCGCAATAAAAAAGTGATCGGCAGTGAGTGTTTTTTCTTCACCATTGCTTGAATACACCATCGTATTTTTATCTGTAAATCGGACGGGTGAGGATTCTGTGATTAAGTGTACCCCTTCTTTTTCGATCTGCCTACACAGATAATTACCAATTTCCTCATCGGTTACTCTTAAAATTCGGTCGTTTCTATCCATGATGCAAACATCGCAACCTAATCTTGCAAGAGACTGGCCCAATTCTATTGAGATCACGCCGCCACCTATAAAGACAATTTTCCCCGGGTGTGTTCTCAATTCCCAAAAATTCTCGTTGTGTAAAACAGATACTAGATCAATTCCTTCGATATTCGGTATTCCTGGCCCCGATCCAGTACAGATCACAAAGTTTTTAGCCTCGAGGGTCTCCTCACCGATAGTAATGGTGTGTTCATCTATGAATTTGGCGCCGCTTTTATCTACAAATACATCAATACCGATGTCCTCGAACACCTCAGGTGTTTCATGTGCATAAATGCCCTGAACTATTTCATCTACTTTCTCCATTATTTCGCCAAAATCAGGCTTCGGAAGATCTACAGAGATACCCAAGGAATTCATTTTTTTAAGACTGTGGAATGATTTGGCAGTATTAATTAGAGCTTTGCTCGGCACACATCCATAATGTGTACATTCTCCTCCAATTTTGTTCTTTTCAATAAGAGCAGTTTTTAACCCTTTGCGATGTGCTGTGGTAGCAGCAACCAAGCCACCCGAACCTGCTCCAATTACTATAATATCGAATTGTTTCATATCATCTATAAGATCAAAGTTATGGTCAATAGGCTACTAAGTGTTTTTAACCGTTAGATTTCAAATCCATACTCCAATTCCCGGCTCCTTTTATTATAATTACCAGCGCCATCAAAATAATAACGATTGGCATATATGGCTCTTGAGGTTGTGAGGGAAATGCGCCCGGATCCGTAACAGTCAAATGTACATAAATAGCTACCAACATAATTGGTAACACTAGAAAAGCACTAATTCTTGAATGATACCCTAAAAATAGAAAGAGTCCAAGAAGCGTCTCTAGAATAGGGACAAACCAATAATTGAAAGTATATAAAGGGATCTCAGCTTCCGTTAATTGTATGGACCAGGCCTCAGCATAATCGGCCATGAAAAGTTTCATCAGACCGGTCATAACAAAAATTATTCCCAGTAGTATTCTTAGGATCCCTACAAATTTATTGGGGGAAGTTTGTTGTAGATTATTCATAGTTTACTGTATTTAGAGTAATGAGTCGTTATATTATAAAATAAATGACTGGATGGTTATAAATTAATATCTATTTGCTTTCTTCAATATACTCGATAGAGTAAATGATAGGGCTATTATTTTTGAGCATTGCACTTACACCACAGTACTTATCTTTCGAGAGATCTACGGCCTTTTCTACTTTTTCTTTATTCAATTGATGTCCGTAGATACGGTAGGTCAATCTGATCTCTGAGTATACTTTAGGATGTTCTTCGGTTAAGTCGGCTTCAATATCCATTTCAAGATCAGTGAAAGGAACCCGCATTTTATTCAGTAGAGAAACAACATCCATTCCTGTACAACCCGCCAGGGAGGCGAGTAATAATTTCTTCGGACTGGGGCCGGTGTCATCTCCTAATGGGCCGGCAGTATCAATTCGTAAGGTGTGATTATCTATTTGGCTGTCAAAAGCCATTTTATCTTTCCAGGTCGTCTTTACTTTATGTATCATAATCTTATTATTTGAAGAATTAAAAGATAATTTTTTGGTTGGGTTTATTCGATATTATGCTATTTAATTGTGGTTTCCAAATCCTTTAGTTTTTTATGCAAAGGATCTGTAATGGCCTTTATATCTTCTTGTGTAAAACTCTGTTGAATGTGTTGAGGGCAATTTGCATCCCAGGCTTCAACTTTGAAGATCATGGCCCTTTCCAGACGGGCTTTATAGGAAGAATCGGATAAGGAAACTAATAACTCTTTGTCATCATAAATAACTTCTGCTGTCCCCCAAAATTTTATACGTGTCCTATTCGACTAATCCATTAAAAAGATAAACGTTTTATTGTTTTCGCTTAAATTACCGGTCGAAATATATTGCCGGTTTCCTGCATAATCAGCAAAAGCCAATGTTTTATTGTCGAGTACTTTTAAAAAACCTTTCGGACCTCCACGATGTTGTATATAAGGTTGACCATTTAGGGTCGCGGTCCCAAATAAAACGAATCCATGGTGCTTAAAAATTGCTCCAATTGCGGCGTGACTTCCGACTGCCAACCCCGGGATTGTTCCATACGTGCATAAATTCCTGGTGACCCGTATTTTTCCTGAATCGATTTTACCGAAGGTGCAAAAGCAATATCACTGGTGTATTTTAATTTATCTTTTTCCACGAGGTATGAATTGATTATTATTAAATTAGTTAGACATAAAGAAGAATATTTCCTCCTTATGTCTAACAAGTTTTCCTTTACTTACTAGTAATTACTTTAAGATTATAATTAATTAGAAAGAAAAGAGGAATGGCATAGGCCAGATGACGCAAAAATGTTATCAGTGGCATCATCGGCGATGCATCCAGTCCGGCTACACCTGCTCCTAAAAGCGGCAACATAAATAACCATACCAAGGCTACCATTTCCGCAGTTACAAATAGGATCGTTCTAAACCATTTTGGCCCCCAAAGTGATGGTGCAATTCCTGCAAATAATATCGCTATGAACATACCATTTGAATAGTGCCCAATAACACCATAGGCTAAGCCTAAGCCGGTTTTTGCTCCCAGGATACCCGGAATATCCCACCAGGTTCCTGTTAGTAATAATCCTACAAGATCGAATAGGATCGTTCCTATTATTCCTGCGAGGATCGCGTTTTTCCAATTTATCGTTTTCATATTATTTTATTTATTGAATTCGTTTTTTAGTTCTTCAGTTGTGTAAACGTGACTTGATATAAATCTGAAGTTGGTTTGAGCAGCTGCATTCCCATCATATCCGGGTAAAATTGCCGATGCTGTTGCATCTCCTACTATCGCCACTTCAAATCCGTCTTCTAATAACTCTCTCATGTGGGACTCCACACATAAGTTACCGGACATACCGGCTAAAATTATTTTGTCGATCTTTTGTTTTCTCAATTGTAAACTCAAGTCATTTTGCTCCGGACCGAACACTTTGTGAGGCCCTACAACAGTGACGAAGTCTTTTTCAATATATTTCTTGTAACGTTCAAGGAAGTCTGCTCCGGACCCATCAAATCCGTCTACAGAGAGTTGATCTCCGCGATCGAACATTCCCATACCATGCATCGCTACTTCCAATGCACCTTCAAACTTCCATGAATGATCGTGTTCGTAATAGTAATGTGGGGAGATGAATACCTTAATACCATTTGCTTCGGCTAACTTGAATAAGGTCTCTAAATTTTCGACGGTGTTGTTTTTGGTTACGCTTTCTCCAACGAGTCCCCAAGCCACACCATTCGGGCTCAGAAAGTCATTTTGTGGGTCGGTGATAACGATCGCTGTGGTTCCGTCTATTTCGAATCCAGGATCGGGTAATTGTGCAAAAATTTGAGTAGTTGTTACTACTGTTACGACAAGTGTAAGTGCTACTTTTAAAATTTGTGTTTTCATAATGTTTTATTTTACTGATTATTTAAATGTGACGCTATTCGATTTTTTTATCTGAAACGTCGTTTGTTTTTCCAGTATCTACTTCTGGATGATCGTATTGTGTTCATATCTTTTATTTTATGTTGTTTCTTTTTAAAAAATTAAGTATGTAAATGGCTATTTCGTCGCCTTTTTCTTCCAGTGCGAAATGCCCGGTATCCAGCAAGTGAAATTCTACGAGTTTAATATCTTTCTTATAAGGATATGCTCCTTCAGCCGGAAAGATATAATCGTTCTTTCCCCAAACGATTAGGGTAGGGGGCTGGTGGTCTCTGAAGTATTGCTGCCATCTGGGATACAGCGGTACATTGGTTCTATAGTCATAGAACATAGCCAATTGTATTTTGTCGTTCTCTGGTCTGGTGAGATGCTGTAAATCTAAATTCCAATTGTCCGGACTGATTTTTAAAGTATCCTGTACACCGTGAGTGTATTGCCATTTTAATCCGGCCGGGGAATGAAATCCTTCCAGGGCCTTACCATTCTCGATGGTATAATCATTCCAGTATTTCTTAATAGGGATCCAGAAATCGCGCAGACCTTCGTCATAGGCGTTTCCGTTTTGAATGATAAGAGATTCCACTCTATCCGGATATTTTGAAGCAATTCTAAAACCGATTGGCGCTCCGTAATCCATTAAGTAGATGCTGTACTTATTTATGTTTAATTCTTTTAAAAACCCTTCAATAATCAAGGCCATATTGTCAAATGTATAGTCAAAATCTGCCATTGCAGGTTGATCACTTCTACCATATCCCGGATAGTCCGGCGCCAATACATGATACTGTACAGACAGGTCTGTAATCAAATTTCGAAACATATGAGATGATGTTGGATAACCATGTAATAATAAGATAGTAGGTTTATTTACATCTCCAGCTTCACGATAAAAAATGTTCACTCCATTTACTTTTACACTCTTGTAAAGAGTTTTTTCTGAAGTAAGTTCTATACTACTTATTTGGTCATTGTTTTTCGGACCTTCAAAAGAAAGGCTGCCGAAGGAAATTAGCGCTATCGCAGCGATACCTAAAACTGATTTTAAAAATTGTGTTTTCATTTTGTTTTGGTTTTTATTAATTAATATTTAGTTATAGTTTTCTATCGGATTCTTCTATGTTGATGTCATTGGCGCTCATATCTCTCACTCGCATAAGCCCTTCGCTATCAAATTCCCAATGCTCATTCCCATGAGTTCGTTTCCATTGTCCCGTTTCTGCGTCTCTCCATTCGTATTCAAATCGGACTGATATTCGGTTATCGGTAAAG
>SMXJ01000097.1 GCA_004356305.1 Bacteroidota bacterium
TCAGAGCGAAAAACGGGATTCGAACCCGCGACCCCCACCTTGGCAAGGTGATGCTCTACCAACTGAGCTATTTTCGCATTATTTCAACTTAACCAGCGACACCCATCCGCCTCTGGCGGATGATGCTCCCCGCCCGTACCGAACGCCAGCCCGACCAGTCATTCTGGCGGGGTACGTTCGGGCGGGTACCAACTGAGCTATTTTCGCGTTTTTAAAGAACTTACCCGCCTTTTATGGCGTACCCGCCATTGCCCGCCAAGCAGGCGCAAATTTAAAATATTTACTTCAAACACAAAGGGTTTTTATGAAAAATTAGAACAACTATTATGCCTACTTCTTAAACTTCATCGAAGCACTGCGCTGTAGCATTCGCTTAATCTCATTGAGCTTCATCAAGGCTTCTATAGGCGTGAGAGTATCAATGTCGGTATTCAGGATCTCATCCCTTATTTCCTCCAACAACGGGTCATCCAGTTTAAAGAAACTAAGCTGCATTTCTTCTGTGGTTATTTCCTTCATTCTATCCGAAAGTTCTTCAGAAGAATGACTCTTCTCCAACCGTTTTAAGATCTTATTCGCTCTATGCAACACCGTTGGTGGCATTCCAGCCATTTTTGCTACATGTATCCCAAAACTATGATGGGAGCCCCCAGGTACCAACTTCCGAAGAAACAATACATTGTTCTTTAACTCCTTGACAGAAACATTGTAGTTCTTGATCCTGTCGAAAGTCTCGGTCATCTCATTGAGCTCATGATAGTGCGTTGCGAACAGTGTTTTAGCCTTAGAAGGATGTTCGTGTAAATATTCACTTATCGCCCAGGCGATGGAAATGCCATCGTAAGTGCTGGTCCCCCGGCCTATCTCGTCAAGCAGCACCAAACTTCTTTCGGAAATATTATTCAATATACTCGCCGTCTCGTTCATCTCCACCATAAAAGTAGATTCCCCCATCGAAATATTATCACTCGCTCCCACTCTCGTAAAGATCTTATCCACACAACCCATACGAACCGCAGAAGCCGGTACGAAACTTCCCATTTGCGCCAGGAGCACAATTAGCGCTGTTTGCCTTAAAATAACACTCTTACCACTCATATTGGGCCCGGTGATCATGATCATTTGTTGGTTCTCCCTGTCGAGGAATACATCATTCGGTATAAAAGGATTGTCCGGTGGCAATTGCTGTTCGATCACCGGATGCCTGCCTTCTTTGATATCGATATCGAAACTGTCATCCAACAGCGGACGTGTGTATTTACCCTCCCTGGCCTGTGTTGCATAGGACGATAAACAATCCAATTCGGCTATCAAAACGGCCGTTTTTTGCACGGCACCGATGAATTGCAACATCCACTCCGTCAATTTTTCGAAAATTTCCTGTTCCAGGGTGAAGATCTTTTCCTCGGCGCCCAGGATCTTGGATTCGTATTCCTTCAACTCTTCGGTGATATAGCGCTCGGCACTTACCAAGGTTTGCTTTCGGATCCAATCTTCCGGGACCTTGTCCTTATGTGTATTTCGAACTTCAATATAGTAGCCGAACACATTATTGGAGGCTATTTTAAGCGAGGTAATTCCCGTACGTTCCCTTTCCCGCCTAAGCATACCGTCGAGATATTCTTTACCCCCGGAAGCAATGCTACGCAGTTCGTCCAATTCTTCTGAAACCCCATCGGCTATGGCATTTCCCTTTATGATGTTGACGGGAGCCTCTTCATTCAGTGTTTCCTTTATTTTCAGCCGAAGGGATTCACAGTCATCCAACTGTTCACCTATGGCCCGAAGTGATCCATTTTTAGACTGCAAGGCCAAAGCTTTCAGCGGTACCACGGCTTCTAAGGAATTTTTCAACTGAATTACCTCCCGCGGATGGATCTTCCCGGTGGCTGTTTTGGAGATCAGTCGTTCGAGATCACCCATTCTCTTGATATACCGCTGGGCCTTTTCCAGGGTTGACGGATTGTCCAATAAAAAACTCACCACTTCATGTCTCAGGGAAATAGCATCGGCATTCTTCAAAGGCAGCGCCATCCACCGTTTCAACAAGCGGCCACCCATAGGTGAAATGGTCTTATCGATCACATCCAGTAAAGTCACGGCGTTCTGATGCGGAGAATGATAGAGTTCCAAATTGCGAATGGTAAAACGGTCCATCCAAACATACTCATCTTCGGCAATACGCGAAATTTTCGTGATATGCTGTAGCCTGTTGTGCCGGGTTTCTCCCAGATAATGCAAGGCCGCACCCGAGGCTATAATTCCATCCTCGAGATGATCTACCCCAAAACCCTTCAAGTTTTTAGTGTTGAAGTGTTTCTGAATCGTTTCCGAAGCGTAATCACTTTGAAACACCCAATCATCCAGATGGAACACATGAAAATTATCGCCGAAGGTATCGGTAAAAAGCTTCCTTTTTTGTTTGCTGAAAAGCACCTCGGAAGGGCTGAAATTATGAAGCAATTTGTCGATATATTCCGAGGAGCCTTCCGCAGTTAAAAATTCACCCGTCGAAACATCGAGAAAAGCAACACCTATGTTTATATCAGGTTTTGAACCTGATAGTGTCGATCCACGTTGAGGACCCGATGTGCCGAAATGAACTGCCGCCAAAAAATTATTGGACTTACTCTGAAGGATATCATCGTTCAAAGACACTCCGGGAGTCACTAATTCGGTCACTCCACGCTTGACGATCTTCTTCGTTTTTTTTGGGTCTTCCAATTGATCACAGATCGCCACACGACAACCCGCCCTCACCAATTTCGGTAAATAGGTATTCAGGGAATGGTATGGAAATCCTGCTAACTCGATTCGGTCACCTCCGTTGTTTCGGGCAGTCAGAGTAATATTAAGGATTCCCGCTGCTCTTACGGCATCTTCGCCAAAAGTTTCATAAAAATCGCCCACACGAAACAGCAACAAAGCATCGGGGTACTTCGCCTTGATAGTATTATACTGCCCCATCAGGGGAGTAGTTTTCTTCGCCATATTCAGCAGGAATTAGGACCCATAAAAATACAGAAATCACATTGGTTTTCAGAACAGATCCGAAGTGAAGTTATCGTGATTTATTAACAATAACCGTTATCACCTCGAGCCATGCCGGCAGGCAGGCAGGTGTTTTTATTAGTTCGGACGAACTTATAAAAACGTATCGAGAAGATACATAGTGAAAATGTCTATTTTTGTTCCGATGAAAAATCGAAAACTAAAAAACAGTGAATTGAACCGAATTTCTCCTTCCGAGTATAAAGAAAGAGCCAAAACCCCTTTGATCCTTATATTGGATAACATACGTAGTTTGAATAATATAGGTTCTGTTTTCCGTACAGCCGACGCTTTTTTGATCAAAAAGATCTACCTATGCGGCATCACTGCCACCCCACCACATAAAGACATCCAAAAAACCGCTTTGGGGGCGACAGACAGTGTGGATTGGGAATACGCGGAAAGCACTCTAATAGTTATCGAAGACCTGCAAAAAGAAGGAGTGGTGGTAGCTGCCATCGAGCAGGCCGAGAATTCTGTTTTATTGCAGGATTTCGAAGTTGAACGCGATACAACCTATGCTTTGGTCTTCGGAAATGAGGTGAAAGGTGTGCAACAGGAAATTGTGTCATCAAGCGATGTGGTGATCGAGATTCCACAGTATGGGACCAAACATTCCCTGAATATTTCTGTGAGTGCCGGAGTGGTGGTCTGGGATGTTTATGTAAAACTAAATGCCTAGTCCGCCAATATTTCTTTCAGAACAGATAGATAATCCTTGCGTTTCTTTACGAAATTCATGCCTGAAACATCTATGACTTTCACCCTGCCTTGAGGCTGACTCTTAACGAACTCCAGATAACCATCATTGATCTTCTGAAGATATTCCTTCTCAATTCCCTTTTCAAAACTGCGTCCCCGTTTTTTGATATTCTCCAAAAGTTGATCGGTGTCTTGATATAAATAGACGTAAATATCAGGATTTACCAACTCTTTGTGTATTAGGTGGAACAACTTCTTATAAAGATTGAATTCCTCCTCAGCCAAGGTAATCCTCGCAAAAATGAGAGATTTATAGACATCATAATCGGCGATCACACAATCTTTAAACAGATCAAATTGTGCGATATCCTCCAATAATTGCTGATATCGATCGGCCAAAAATGACATCTCCAAAGGGAAGGCATACCGCGACTGATTCTTATAAAACTTAGGTAAAAATGGATTGTCCTTAAATCGCTCCAAGATCAGTTTTGCATTAAATTCACTGGCGATCTGTGTCGCCAAACTCGTTTTCCCGGCCCCGATATTTCCTTCGATGGCGATATAATTGTACTTCGATATATTGTAGTCATTCCCGGGGTTTCGAAGCCATTTAGACAACTTATGCATCCTGCCATCATCTTTGGTCTCCAATAAAAGTTCTCCCATATTCTTGTTGGAAACCGGATGTTGAAATTGAGCATTCACCTCGGCCATAGGTTGTATAACAAAACGCCTGTTTGGAATTTCCGGATGAGGGAGGGTTAAATTTTTCGAGTCTTTTATAAGGTCATCTATAAATAAAATATCGATGTCGATAGGACGGGAAGTAAACTCCTTTGTCTTCTTTCGGTTGCGCCCCAACCCTTTTTCGATCCTCAAAATCTCCTTCAATATTTCGGAAGGTGTTAAGCTCGACTGTATACCAAGCACACAATTCAAAAAATCACTTCCCTCAAATCCCATGGCCGGTGTTTCGTAGACCGAAGATATCTTAAGGATCTGTCCGATCTCTTCGAAAATAGCATTCACCGCATTCTGTAAATGCTCAAAACGATTGCCCAAATTACTTCCTAAAGACAAATATATGTTTTGTAATGGCTTGATGAAATTGTAGTTTTAACATTTATGACGAAATTAAGGAAAAGAAAAAGATTGACCATTAACTTTGTTTGAATACCAATTATTTGTGACAGACCTTACTCTCGAAAACCGACTTTCAGCCGACCGTATCTACCTTGTTTTGGCTGCCTTATTTATAACCGCCCTGGTTGTTTCCAATTTGATCTTCCAAAAGTTCTTCTATTGGGATTTCTTCGGAATTTATACGTTCAAGATCTCTGTAGGGATCCTTCCCTATCCTATTACTTTCCTGATCACCGATATTGTAAGTGAAGTATATGGTAAGAAAAAGGCGAACCGGATGGTTACCGTAGGGATTTTTGCCTCCTTTTTTTCACTATTGATAGTCTTATTAGCCGATGCTGCTCCGGCAATGGCAGAAAGCCCGATAAATGACGAACTATTTACAAAAGTCTTTGGCGCAACGGCGGTTGCTGTATTCGCCTCCATGACGGCCTATTTATTGGCCCAGTACTTTGATATAAAAATTTTCCATTTTTGGAAACGTGTTACCAAAGGCAAACATCTTTGGCTTCGAAACAATTTTTCGACCTTCTTATCACAATTTGTTGACACTTTTACGGTTCTCTTCTTGTTATGTAGTTTCGGAAAAATAAGTTGGAATCTATTTGGAACTCTTTTATTGAGCGGTTTTCTATTCAAAATTCTTATAGCCGCCTTCGACACACCGTTCTTGTATGCAGCCGTTTTTGCTTTACGGAAAAAATTTGGGCTGAAAGGAACCGAAGAAATTGGTACATCATAAAATGCTTTGAATAAAGTCAAACGGTAATATACATATGAAAAAAATACTCAAAATAACCGGAATCATATTAGGCATGGTTCTCTTATTGCTTCTCCTGGCGCCTATGCTATTCAAAGGAACCCTGGAAGACCTGCTAAAAAAGCACATCAATGAAAATCTCGATGCAAAAGTAGCATGGGAGGAAATGGATCTGAGTTTCTTTCGTAGTTTTCCGGATGTTGCAGTCGTGATAAAAAACTTTAGCGTGGTCACTAACTACCCTTTTCAAGGAGACACTCTGGCAAGTGGTGCAAGCCTAAAACTAGAGATGGGTATCACTCAATTATTCAGATCCGACGACGAACCTATAAAGATTGATGCTTTACAATTGGATGATGCCTTGATTAATATTAAAATTGACTCCTTAGGCAATGCCAATTATGATATAGCCCTGAAAAGTGAAGAAATCGATAATAGTGAGACTTCAAAGGCTAACGATGATAGTTTTACATTTGATCTAAATCATTACGAGATCAATAATTCCCGCATCAATTATTTAGACGAATCCTCTAAAACATATTTAATTCTGAAAAAAGTTAATCATATGGGTAACGGTGATTTTTCATTGGATAATTTAGAATTAAAAACCGAGACCGATGCTTTGGTTAGCTTCCGTATAGACGATATTGAATATTTTAATGAGAATAGTATCTCGCTGGTGGCCGATTTCCAACTCGACTTAAAAAACCAGAAATACACCTTCCTGGAAAATAAAGCGAAGATCAATGAACTCCCTCTCACTTTTGATGGGTTTGTGAAAGTGAATGAAAATGACACACAACTGGATTTAACTTTTAAGACACCCTCTTCAGATTTTAAAAACTTTCTGGCAATCATTCCGAAGAAGTATGTGAAAAATCTGAAAGGAGTAACCACAACGGGTGATTTCACGGTTGATGGGGTGCTAACAGGAATGATAAATGAAAACCACATCCCAAAGATGGATATCAAAATAAGGAGTAAGAATGCCTCTTTTAAGTATCCGGATCTACCCAAGGCTGTGAAAAATATTTCGATAGATATCCAGCTTAAAAATGAGACAGGGCTTGAAAAAGATACTTACCTGAACATAGGCGGGCTCACCTTTAAAATTGACGATGAGATCTTCAGTGTCAAAGGCAGTATTCGTAATCTTACAGAAAACGCGTTGGTCAACCTGGAAATCAAAGGAACGCTGGATTTGGCAAACGTAGAACGCGTGTTGCCGATAGAACTGGAACAGGATCTAAGCGGAATTTTCAAAGCAAATGTCACCACTAGATTCGATATGCACTCTGTTGAAACCGAACAATACCAAAACATCAGAACTACAGGTACGGCGAGTCTAACGAACTTCACTTACAGGGGCGAAGCCTTTAGAGATGAGATCAATATCTCCGAGGTCTCTGTTAAAATGTCATCGGGTAATATCACACTCAATAAATTAAATGCAACCATCGGTCAAACAGATATATCGGCAAGCGGTAACATTCAAAATCTTATCCCTTGGGTAATGGCCAAGCAGGATCTGAAAGGGCATTTCAATGTTAGATCCAACACCTTTAATATAAACGATTTTATGGCGTCCGAAGATACCTCTCTAAAAGAGAAATCTTCCGGCAGCAATTCTCAAGTATCGGAAGAAGGAATCAAAATTCCCGACTTTTTGGA
>SMXJ01000098.1 GCA_004356305.1 Bacteroidota bacterium
CCATCGCCCCTATAACCTTCCACGACAACAAAAAACGGTTTTCATATACTTTTTTTAGTGGAAGTCCGGGTATAATGAGGGTTTTCATCCATGATATTATTCCAACAGGGATCCTGAAGAAGGAAGACAAACGGAAGCTTAAGGATCAAACCAGAGAAATTATTTTAAATGAATTGGAAAATCCTTCAGTATAGGGAGGAACAAAAAAACCGTTCTATGGCGAAAGAACGGTTTTTTCATCATTGTTTGGTATCACCCAAACCTAACCAACTAAAAACTAACCTAAAACTTAAAGCTCAATCCACCATAGACCCCAATAAAATAGGGTTTAAAGTCTACAGACGAATCTGTGTACGGATTAAGCTGGTATTTAAACATAGGCTCAACATTAAATTTTAATCTTTTATTGATCTTATAATCGAATCCCACTCCAACATTGGTGGAGAAACTTACCGAATTCAAATTATTGGCAGGTCCCAGGACATCTCTAAATTCCCCATCTCTTACCGAAACTTCATTATCATCCAGAAAGAGGGTGCTAAATCCACCTATCACATTTACGCCAAAACGGTTATTGATCAGGGCGTATTTCAATTCCAAAGGAACTTCATAATAGGACAAATTTTGAATCAGCTCTGCATTACCACTCGTGGACTTAGGAGTCAAATTTGCAAAAGGATCTCCATCTCCCTGGGAAGGGGGTAAATTGTTAAGCGTACCACTATCAAATGCGGTTAATACAACGCTTCTTCCACCGTAATCAATACTTCGCAATGCAATAGCAACAGGGCCGGTAGCCAATTCGATACCACCGGTTGTATAACCCAGTTTTACATTATTCACTCCTGAGCGAACGCTCAAACGATCGTTGATGTTATAGCTCACTTGTACTCCGTAGCTAAAGTTCACTTCTCCACTCTGTGTATTGTCTGAGAAAGAAGGATCAATAGAAGAACCCTGCCCTAAACTATTATAAAACACAGGACCAAAATGGGGTGTTACTTCCCAGCTTTGAACATCGTTATCTTCCTCTTTGGCGATCGCATCCTTCTTGTCCTCTTCAATGGCATCGAAAATGGATTTCTTTTCATTGGGTTTTTCTTCATTTATATCCGTATCATCTTTTGCGTTGTCAACCCCGCTAATGGTTTCACTTACTTTGCCTATTTCTTTTTTGTTTGAAATATCGGTTTTTTCCGAGATTTTCACAACGCCTTCACTTACGTTCTTTGCTATCCCTGCTGAAACACCCTTATTGATCACAGGATGTCGCGCTTCAATTTCTGTATCGTCTGTATTTTCTACTTCGGAATCATTTTTTAAAGTATTCTTTTTTTCTGAAATCGTCGCCACAGCCTCTTTCTTGGTCATAACATCAACAGATTTGTCTTTCTTTATCAAGTTATCACGTTTCGGTAGATTATTATTCTCAATTTCCTTCTCAACCGTGACTGCTTTTAAGTTGTTTTGAGACGGATGCTTTATTCTATCATTCAATGTCTTGGAACTTTCTTTTTCAACAAAAGATTTTTCAACATCCCCTTCAATTTGTTCTTCGGTATTATTTTCTGATGATATGGCCTCCTTATTCAAGTTGTCTTCCAAAGGAGTACTGCTGTCCTCATTGAGATGGGTATTATTATCCTCTTCAGAAACAATTGTAGTATTGAGGTCTCCATCTGAAGGATTGAAAATCATATTTCCAACGGTGAACAGTAATGCAAGCGCGGCAGCCACACCGCCTAATTTCCACCAAAGCGGAATTACCTTACGGTCGTCCTTTTCCTTTTTCATTGCGGCTTGGATAGAATTCCAAACCTCCGGAGAAGGAGCGGCCTCAAAGTTTTGAAGTGGCTCTTTAAAAAGCTCGTCTATGTGCTTTTTTTCACTCATTTTATACCCATCATTTGATCATTGGTTGTAATGAAACAGGGGGGTTATTAATTATTGATCTTTGTTATGCTCATCATTATAAGCTTCAACCTTCTTCTTTAATATCATCCGGGCTCTTGCCAGATTAGATTTTGACGTACCGTCGGAAATTCCTAACATTTTAGCAATTTCCTTGTGTGAATACCCGTCCAACACATACAGGTTAAAGACCAATCGATACCGGTCCGGCAACTCCTGTATGATTTTCAGCAAAAAATCCAATGGTATGGTTTGCTGTTGTACATCAACTTCGGCATCTTCAATTTGCTGTTCGTTAGAGATGTCGAAGACTTTCTTCTTCCGGTATTTTTGCAGTGCTGTATTTACAGTTATGCGTTTTATCCAGCCTTCAAAAGAACCTTTTCCTTGATACTGCTCAATTCGTTTAAAAATAGTTATGAAAGCATCCTGCAAATTGTCTTCGGCTTCTGCCCGGTTTGGGGAGTATTTTAAGCAAATCCCAAACAAAACACCAGAGTACTGTTTGTACAAAGCCTCTTGAGCTTTTGGGCTTTGCTGCTTACATTTTTTTATGAGCTCTTGTAAAATCAAATACGGTTGGCTTAATTAGCTATTTCTACCTATTGAATAAGTAGGCAACCATATAACGTATGTTTCTACATTTTGTAGATACACAGGAAAAAAATGGTTGCGTGGAGCGTTTGATTAAATTATGAAGCAACTGCTGCAATCGCTTCCGTGATCTTTTGTTCCAGCTCTTCCATCAACTCGGGATTGTCTAAAAGTAAGGTCTTTACTGCATCCCTTCCCTGCCCCAATTTGGTGTTATCGTAGCTAAACCAGGAACCACTTTTATTAATGATCTCGTAGTCAACGCCCAAGTCTACTATCTCGCCCACTTTGGATATTCCTTCGCCATACATAATGTCAAACTCAGCAGTTCTAAAAGGAGGGGCAACTTTGTTCTTAACAACTTTCACACGGGTTTTATTACCCAGAACTCTGCCATCAGTATTTTTAATTTGAGTCGAACGACGAATGTCCAATCGGATTGAAGCATAGAATTTTAGTGCGTGACCACCGGTAGTAGTTTCAGGATTACCAAACATCACTCCTATTTTTTCACGTAATTGGTTGATGAAAAACACGGTACATTGTGTTTTACTTATCGAGCCGGTCAATTTTCTTAGGGCTTGAGACATCAGGCGTGCGTGTAGTCCCATTTGACTATCACCCATTTCACCTTCAATTTCACTTCTTGGGGTTAGCGCCGCGACAGAATCGATAACGATAATATCTATAGCTCCACTTCGAATCAGATTATCTGTAATTTCCAACGCTTGTTCTCCATTATCCGGTTGTGACATGATGAGATTTTCAATATCTACTCCTAATTTTTCTGCATAATACCGATCGAATGCGTGCTCCGCGTCGATAAAAGCCGCAATACCTCCTTTTTTTTGCGCTTCTGCAATGGCATGTAAGGCCAATGTTGTTTTACCGGAAGCTTCCGGGCCGTAAATTTCAACCACTCTACCCCTTGGATAGCCGCCTACTCCCAAAGCCAGATCGAGGCCTAAAGAGCCTGTAGGAATTACATTTATTTCTTGTGCAACTGTGTCTCCCATTTTCATTACGGTGCCTTTTCCGTAGATCTTTTCTAGCTTGTCTAATGTTAGCTTCAACGCCTTTAATTTTGCTTCTTTTTCAGTACTCATGGATATAATTTTTTTAGTGGGAGTTGGTAAGCTAAAATACTATTTCTTTGTCTTTACAACAAAAGTAAAAACCCGGAAAGTTCAGTTTTTGTTAACAAGAGCAAAATACTTATTTTTGTCATCTCGATAATTATCGAAATTTGATCAACCCTTTTCATTTAAAAAAGTATGGCATGCAACTGTACAATACCTTAAGTGCAAAAGAAAGAGAAGCCCTATTGGAACAAGCCGGTGATGACCGGTTGACTCTTTCTTTTTACAAGTACGCCAAAATTGGCAATCCGAAAATTTTCAGAAATCATTTGTTTATCTCTTGGAATGATATGGAGGTTCTTGGGCGCATTTATGTGGCTCATGAAGGTATCAATGGCCAACTCTCACTTCCGGCCAAAAACTTTGATGTGTTTAAAGATTTTCTCGATGGTATTTATTTCCTTAAAGACGTTCGCCTCAATATTGCTATTGAACAGAATCTAAAATCTTTTTTAAAGCTAAAGGTAAAAATACGTAACAAAATTGTAGCCGATGGCCTGAACGATGATACTTTTGATGTAACTAACAAAGGGGTGCATGTAGATGCTTCTACGTTCAATGATCTAATTGAAGACCCGGAAACTATTTTGGTCGATATGCGAAACCATTACGAAAGTGAAATTGGTCATTTCAAAGGTGCCATCACACCTGATGTGGATACATTCCGCGATTCGTTAGATATCATCGAAGAAGACTTAAAAGAACACAAGGAAGACAAAAAACTGGTCATGTATTGTACGGGGGGTATTCGATGTGAAAAAGCCAGCGCGTATTACAAACACAAAGGGTTTAAAAATGTGTTTCAGCTGGAAGGAGGCATAATAGAATATGCCCGTCAAGTAGAAGATCAAGGTCTCGAGAACAAGTTTATAGGTAAGAATTTTGTATTCGATCATCGTCGGGGCGAGCGCATAAGTGAAGAAATTATCGCTCATTGTCATCAGTGTGGAAATCCTTGCGACAACCATATAAACTGTGCCAATGAGGCCTGTCATTTGTTGTTTATTCAATGTTACGACTGCGCCGGAAAAATGCAACATTGTTGTGGCGACGAGTGCGTAGCGATCATTCAGTTATCTTATGAAAAACAAAAAGAATTGCGGAGTGGAACCCATAATAGCAATAAGATTTTCAGGAAAGGGCGTTCAGAGAAATTGAAGTTTAAACAATAAGTTTTAAAAATTAAGGTATCTTTACTCATTAACTGTAAGTTTAATCTCCGTCTCTTTTTCAGATCGCGTTTGAACAAAACTCACTGCCGGCAGGTTGAGTTTAGCGTGGGAGGAAGAAAAAGAGCTTTATATATAATAAAATGGGCTGTACCAGCTGTACTACAGTTGCGAATGGACAACCAAGAGGCTGCAAGAACAATGGAACTTGTGGTTCCGATGGCTGTAATAAATTAACAGTATTTGATTGGCTTTCAAATATGTCACTTCCCGGAAATGTAGAACCTTTCAACGGAGTCGAGGTTCGCTTTAAAAACGGAAGGAAACATTTCTATAAAAATCCCGAAAATATCGCGCTAAGCATCGGAGATGTAATAGCCACAGAAGCTTCTCCCGGTCATGACATAGGGATCGTAACGCTTACCGGGGAATTGGTGCGAGTGCAGATGAAGAAGAAAAAATTAACTGCCAAGTTTGACGAACTTCCAAAGATCTATCGCAAAGCTTCCCAAAAAGATATTGACGTATGGCAAAAAGTACGCGATAAAGAACTGGATGTGCAAAAGCAATCCCGGGAAATTGCCATGAGATTGGGACTACAGATGAAGATAAGTGATGTGGAGTTTCAAGGAGATGCATCTAAAGTAATATTTTACTATACAGCAGAAGAGCGGGTAGATTTTCGGCAACTCATCAAAGAGTTTGCCCGAACCTTTAGTACTCGAATTGAAATGAAGCAGGTTGGTTTCCGTCAGGAGGCAGCTCGTTTGGGGGGAATTGGCTCTTGTGGGAGAGAGTTGTGTTGTTCTACCTGGTTGACGGATTTTCGCTCTGTAAACACTTCTGCGGCACGTTACCAGCAGCTGTCCTTGAACCCACAAAAATTGGCGGGCCAATGCGGTAAGCTCAAATGCTGTCTCAATTACGAGTTGGACACCTATTTAGAGGCTCTGGATGAATTTCCACGAACCGATATAAAATTGAATACCGAAAAAGGCCGTGCTCAATGCCAAAAGATCGACATTTTCAAAGGCCTTATGTGGTTTTCCTATGAGAATGAAGGAATGAATTGGCACGAGTTGGAGGTAGCGAAGGTAAATGAGATCGTCGCATTGAACAAAAAAGGGCTAAACGCAACCAGTCTAGAAGATTATATTGAAGAGAAGATAATTCCGGACAAAGAGATTTTCAATAATGTGGTTGGACAGGATAGTCTGACACGTTTTGATCAACCTAAAAGAAGAAATAAACGACGGAATAAAAATAAAGGCAGTGGCAGAAATCAGAATAGAAACCGTAGTAAAGGCGGAAACAAAAATCAAAATCGGCGTCATAAGAATATTACGTAGCTCGATCGTCGTCATTGGGCTGCTTTTGATGATCGTTTCCTGTGATTCAAAAATGGTAGTCGGTGAAATGCAGGATATGCCTGGCCATTGGAACAAAAATGATGTGTTGGAGTTTCATGTACCCCGGTTGGATTCATTAAAAAAGTATGATCTGTTTATTCATCTTCGGAATACAAACGATTATCCATATAACAATATTTTTTTAATAGCATCCATTGAGTTTCCTCATGGTAAAACGATTACAGATACCCTGGAATATCGAATGGCAAATCCGGATGGCACCTGGTTGGGTTCGGGGATCGGTACAGTAAAAGAAAACAAACTATGGTACAAGGAGGACGTATCATTTTTTGAATCGGGGGATTATATCATCAGGCTTTCCCAGGCAGTGCGCAATAATGGCTCGATCCATGGCGTTACCCAATTAGATGGCATTACCGAAGTTGGTTACAGCATAGAAGAAGCAACCGATCGATAACTACTCCTCATGGCAAAACAAAATAAGAAAAATGCAGGCTTGAAAAAGTCACAAGATTCGATGAAGCGTCATATCAAGACGTTTTGGAAGATTTTAGCTGGTGGAGTTTTTCTAATTTTCCTGTTGTTTCTCTTAGCTTCTTGGGGGTTTTTTGGAAGTTTACCTGATGAAACCAGCCTTGAAAACCCGGAAAAAGATCTGGCAACTCAAATAGTGTCTGAAGATGGGGAGGTCATTGGTAAATTTTTTAAAGAAAACAGAACACCGGTTCAGTATGAAGATCTACCGGCACATCTCGTAAACGCCTTGATCGCGACAGAAGATGTTCGGTTCTATGACCATGCGGGGATCGATGGGAAAGGCTCGGTTAGAGCCATGGCGTTTTTAGGCACAAGAGGTGGAGCAAGTACCATTTCTCAACAACTGGCAAAACAATTTTTTACAGATCAGGTATCAAGAAATAAGTGGGAGAGAGGTATTCAGAAAATAAAAGAATGGATCATTGCAACCCGATTGGAGCGGCGTTATACCAAAAATGAAATTATCACCATGTATTTTAATGTGTATGATTTTCTGAATTTGGCCATTGGCATCGAATCTGCTTCACATATTTATTTTGACAAAGCGCCGAATGAACTAAAAGTGGAAGAATCGGCCATGCTGGTAGGGATGTTTAAAAACTCGTCTTTATATAACCCACGTCGTAATCCGGAGGGGGTTATGAACAGAAGAAATGTGGTTTTGTCGCAAATGGCAAAATATGAATTCATCACCGAAGCAGGTAAAGACTCCCTGCAACAATTGCCCTTGAATTTTACCTTCACACCTCAGGATCATGATGAAGGAATTGGTACTTATGTTCGGGAATACATTCGTGGGTATATGAAGCAATGGGCAAAAGACAATCCTAAATTAGACGGTTCTTTGTACGATATCAATAGTGATGGATTAAAAGTGTATACCACTATCAACGCCAAAATGCAGGAATATGCTGAAGAAGCCGTCGATGAGCATATTGCTAATCTTCAAAAAGAATTTGACCGCCAAAACAAAAGTAATAAAACAGCGCCTTTCCGGGATATTACCGTTGAGGAAACCAATAGAATTATGGACGCTGGCATGCGTCGTAGCGACCGTTGGCGTCTTATGAAGAAACAAGGAAAGCCTGAGAAAGAAATTATCGAAAGCTTCAAAAAGAAAACCCAAATGCGCATTTTCGCCTGGGGAGGTGATATCGATACCTTGATGACCCCTATGGATTCCATTCGCTATTACAAATCATTTTTCCGTGCTTCTCTCATGTCTATGACGCCACAAACAGGAGAGATAAAAGCATGGGTTGGAGGGGTTAATTATAAACATTTTAAATATGATATGGTAAAAAAAGGGAAACGGCAGATCGGCTCCACTTTTAAGCCATTTGTCTATGCCACGGCTATCGATCAAATGCATATGTCACCATGTGACACAATACCCAATACGCCTTTTACTATTCCCGCGGGGGCCATGGGAAATACGAAGGATTGGAGTCCAAAGAATTCTGACGGGAATTATGGCGGATGGGTCACTTTAAAGGATGGTTTAGCCAGATCGATAAACACTGTCACAGCCAGATTGATCTATAGAGTTGGACCAAGACCTGTCATTGATCTGGTAGAGAAAATGGGGATAGACACAAGAGATATCCTTGAGGTTCCGTCTATTGCCTTGGGGACTCCGGATGTTAGCCTTTATGAAATGGTAGGAGCCTATAGCACTTTTGCGAATGAAGGAGTCTATGTAAAACCCATATTGGTGCAACGTATTGAAGATAAAAACGGAACTGTTTTGTTTCAGAACGTGCCTGAAACCAAGGATGTTATCAGCTACGAAACGGCATTTATAACCATAAGCTTATTGCAGGGAGTAACCCAATCCGGTTCCGGTTCCAGACTTCGGGGAAAATGGAGGAGTTCATATCCTGTGTATAAGAGGATCATTACCGGATATCCCTACGAATTTGAGAATCCCATTGCCGGAAAAACAGGAACCACTCAAAATAACAGCGACGGCTGGTTTATGGGGATAGTGCCAAATTTGGCAACCGGAGTTTGGGTGGGGGGAGATGATCGTGCTACACATTTTGGAAGTACCGCTTATGGCCAAGGCGCCAGTATGGCCTTACCTGTTTGGGGAATATATATGAAGAAATGTTATGCGGATGAAACACTTGATATTTCCCAGGATAATTTCAAAGGACCGGAAAATATTTCCATTGAAACGAATTGTGAAGACTTTAAAAATCAGAACATCGGCAAGGACGGAGAAATACCGGATGACGAGTTTGATTTTTAATTTCCCGGATGGTATGGAGAATGTCAAACCCTCGCAGGATTTGTAGACTGTGAGGTTTTTTATGGAACCTTTTTTCAGTATTTTTATCGAAATTTTATAGCAGATGATCACAAAAACGGTTGAGAATGTTCAAGCCGCATGCGAAGGGGTGAAGGATGATATGACCTTTATGTTAGGCGGGTTCGGGTTGAGCGGTATTCCGGAGAATTGTATTGCGCAATTGGTAAAACTAAATGTGAAGGGAGTTACCTGCATTTCGAATAATGCAGGAGTGGATGATTTTGGATTGGGTCTCTTACTTCAGAAACATCAAATAAAAAAAATGATCTCTTCTTATGTGGGCGAGAATGCCGAATTTGAACGGCAAATGTTGAGTGGGGAGTTGGAAGTGGAATTGATTCCGCAAGGAACCTTGGCACATCGATGCAAGGCGGCACAAGGTGGCATTCCTGCTTTTTATACACCCGCAGGTTATGGGACAGAAATAGCTGAAGGCAAGGAATCACGCGAATTTAATGGGAAGATGCATATACTGGAAAACGCCTTTAAAGCAGATTTTGCCTTTATAAAAGCATGGAAGGGAGATACCGTCGGGAATCTTATTTTTAATGGGTCTGCACGAAATTTCAATCCGAATATGTGTGGAGCGGCAACGATCACCGTAGCTGAGGTTGAGCAATTGTTGCCTGCCGGCGAACTGGATCCCAATGAAATTCATATTCCGGGTATTTTTGTACAACGGATTTTTAAAGGTGAGAACTACGAAAAAAGAATTGAAAATTTGACTGTACGTAAAAGGGATTAACTAATTTGAGAATGAGACAATTTGAAAATGAGACAATTGGAAAATGAAGCAATTGGACAATGGGGATGATAGAAAGAATATTATTGTTGATCTAGAATTAGGATTATGAATAAAATTATCGCATTCTCAAAAAGGATGTAATCGTCAAATTTTCAAATTGATTTATAAAAAATGTTAGATAAAAACCAGATAGCGCAACGCATCGCCAAGGAAGTAAAGAATGGTTACTATGTTAACCTGGGAATTGGCATCCCAACTTTGGTGGCTAATTTTGTTCGAAATGATATTGATGTGGATTTTCAAAGCGAGAACGGCGTGTTGGGTATGGGTCCGTTTCCTTTTGAAGGAGAAGAGGATCCGGATCTGATCAACGCAGGAAAACAAACGATCACAGCCTTACCCGGGGCTTCGTTTTTTGATTCGTCTATGAGTTTTGCCATGATCCGTGGGCAACATATGGACCTTACGATACTCGGTGCCATGGAAGTGGCCCAAAACGGTGATATTGCCAATTGGAAAATCCCGGGGAAGATGGTCAAAGGAATGGGAGGGGCTATGGACCTGGTCGCCTCAGCAGATAATATCATAGTGGCGATGATGCATACCAACAAGGCAGGAGCTTCTAAGCTTCTCAAAAAATGCTCACTTCCTTTAACGGGCGTAAACTGTGTAAAAAAAGTGGTTACCAATCTTGCCGTTATGGTGATAGAAGACAACTGTTTCAAACTTTTAGAACGGGCACCCGGTGTTTCAGTTGAAGAAATAAAAGTAGCCACCGAAGGAGACCTGATTGTAGAAGGTAATATCCCCGAAATGCAAATTTGAAAATCGGATCTTTCACTATATTTATCAACTTCGTAAGTCTTTCCCTATAAAAAATTAGCAATTTATAGTAGAAATGTTAAAAAACAGTGTATTTCATCGAAAAACCATGCGTTTTAACGAATTATGTAAATATTTTATACATTTTAGTGGTCCCTAATTTATAAGACTTAGCTATTATGAAAGGTATAAGCAAAACGGTTAAAGATACATTACAACTAGTTCGTAATTTCTTTTATATAGCCAAGAAAGTTTTTTTGTTAATGTAAATTTTATAATAATACTTTTACTCCTAAATCTGCAACGATTCAGATAAAGGTAGGCCCGTTCTTTGTGAGGTTAGAACGGGCTTTTTTATGGACTAAATTGTTGTCATCTCATCGTTGGGAACGTATTTTGAAATTACCTCCCCTTAGGGATCGCATCGATCAATGTCCTTGTATACTCCTTAGTGGGATTGGCGTAAATCTCATCTGCATCGCCCAGCTCTATAATTTTTCCTTCTTTCATCACGAGTAATTGATCTGCCATAAATTTTACGACCGCCAAATCGTGTGATATGAATATGTACGTAAATCCGAAATTCTCTTTCAGCTCATTCAGCAAGTTCAGCACCTGGGCCTGAACGGAAATGTCCAGTGCCGAAACCGACTCATCACAGATGACCAATTTAGGCTTCATTGCTATCGTACGTGCAATCCCAACACGCTGCCTTTGCCCTCCCGAGAGTTCATGGGGATAACGTGAAAAATAGAACTCATTCAGTCCCACACGTTCTAGCAATTGCATGGCTTTTTCCTTTCTGTCTTTTTTAGAAGTGCCTATACCGTGAACCTTCATTGGCTCGATCAATGTTTCGCCCACAGAGAATCGTGGATTTAATGACGAATATGGATCCTGAAATATAAACTGTATTTCTTTTCTAATCAACCTGATCTCCGAACTATTTAAACGGGTTAGATCCTTTCCACGATATAAGATCTTCCCTGCAGACGCTCTCTCCAATTGTAAAATTGTTTTACCCAAGGTAGATTTTCCACAACCCGACTCCCCTACCAATCCCATGGTTTCTCCTTCAAAGACACTAAAACTAACATTGTTTACGGCTTTTACCACCCGCTTTGGTTTAAAAAGACCCATGTTGGTATAATATTCTTTACTGAGATTATGCACTTCAAGTAACGGTTGTTTAGTATATAATTTTTTATGCCGAAAGGCCCGTTGCTGAGCGGTGATTTCTTTTGGGACAAAACTTTTGTCTTCCAGGGAAGCGATGGTCGGCAGTTTTTGTAATCGCATTTCCAAAGTGGGGCGTGAGGCTAAAAGGGCCTTGGTATATTTGGCTTTTGGATGTTTGAAAACAGAATTAACATAGCCCTCTTCAACGATATTTCCTTCATACATCACCAGTACCCTATCTGCAATTTCCGAAACCAAACTCAGATCGTGTGAGATAAAAATCAGACTCATCCCTGTTTCTTTTTGAAGTTCTTTAAGTAATTGAATAATTTCCTTTTGTACCGTTACATCCAGGGCGGTTGTAGGTTCGTCTGCGATAAGTAATTTAGGCTTACATGCGATTGCCATAGCGATCATTACTCGTTGCATTTGCCCACCACTTATTTGATGTGGATAACTATTATACATTTGATGAGGGAGTGGCAGTTTCACTTTTTCAAATAGGGAAAGAGTATCTTTTTTTGCTTCGGAAAAGGATAGTTTTAAATGGTGTTGTAATATTTCTGAAACTTGTTTCCCACAGCTCAGAGAAGGGTTTAAGGCACTCATAGGCTC
>SMXJ01000099.1 GCA_004356305.1 Bacteroidota bacterium
AGGATCTTAACGATCTCACTGCTATTGCCAAGAAAGATCACCTTGTCGTTAATTCCCAGGGTCTTACATAATTCTTTTGCATTTCTCTTTTCAGGGCCTTCCCCAACCACAACGAGTTTTGAAGGCATGGCTTGATTAATCTTCGCGAATATTTCGATGACATCCGTAATGCGCTTTACAGGGCGTAGATTACTGATATGAGTGATGATACGTTCATTCTCATCTGCCATCATTTCACGCTGGCAGTCGGTAAAATTGTGATCGTATTTGTCAAGGTTGATGAAATTGGGGACTACGTCTATTTCATTTTTAATATCGAATAAACGCATGGTGTCATCTTTTAGACTTTGAGATACCGAAGTCACTACATCACTTTCGTTGATACTGAAGGTCACTGCTGTTTTATAAAAAGGATGGTTCCCAACCAAGGTTATGTCTGTACCATGCAAGGTGGTTACCATGGGAATATAAATTCCTTCTGCCTGAAGCATTTGCTTAGCCATATATCCTGCATAGGCATGAGGGATCGCATAATGTACGTGTAAAAGGTCAATTTTGTATAGTTTTACCATATCAACCAACTTACTGGAAAGTGCCAATTCGTAGGGCTGATATTGAAACAGTGGATAATCGGGAACAGAAACTTCGTGAAAATGAATATTTATGGATAGTAATTCCAGACGCACAGGTTGCTTGTAGGTAATAAAATGTATTTCATGACCACGCTCGGCAAGCTCAATTCCTAACTCCGTGGCCACTACGCCACTTCCTCCCCAGGTTGGGTAACAAACTATAGCTATTTTCATTATTTTTTCTTCTCTCCTTCCGCTTCACCTGCTACTGCAAATTCCGAAGAACACCTTATTATCAATTGTTAATCTTCTATCATCACCTTTACTACTTCTACCCTATCTTCTCTAATAATTGCATCATATATCGCGGCCTGAATATTAGAACGTAAATTACTACTAATTATCATACGGTTATCTGCGGTTGGATAAGTTCGATTGGAAAGGAAAACATATACCACCTCTTGCTCAGGATCTGCCCAGGTAAAAGTGCCGGTGTAACCACTATGTCCAAAACTTGTCATAGATACACAACCACAAGTTGGACCCTGATCCCCTAATTGAGGTTTGTCAAAACCGACTCCCCTACGTACGTCATTTTCACAATAATAGCATGTATTAAATGCGTCTAACACCTCGGGTTTAAAATATCGTTTCCCTCCGTAATAGCCTTTCCAAAGATACATCTGCATCATTTTGGCCACATCGTTCGCATTACTGAACAATCCCGCATGGCCACAAACTCCGCCCAACATTGCAGCACCTTGGTCGTGAACATAACCATGAACTTTCTGCATTCTGAAATAATCATCATATTCCGTGGGTGGGATGTCATCTTTATCAAATTTTGAGAGTGGGTTATAGGTTGTGTAATTCGCACCCAGATATCCATATATATTGCGTTGAACCAATTCATCAAGAGAAATTCCATAAAATTCTTCCAGGTACTTCATCAATAAATAATAAGGTAGATCACTGTATTTATAGCCGGCCCTTTTCCGAAGATCACTGTCCTTGATCATCTCGAATATACTGTCCCTGTAATCCTTACGCATGTATAATTCATCGGCTACTTTAACAGGGAAAGCCTTATTCTTTTCACTAGCATAGTATTTTGTTGCAGGTAAACTGGTTACAGTGTCCATGGTATTACCATAAAAAGGGATCCAGGCTCTTAAACGCGCCGTATGGGTGAGCATTTGTTTTAATGTGATATTGGCTTTGTTGGAGTTTTTATATTCCGGTAGCATTTCTGAAATTTTCGTATCCATATTTATGACATCACGATCAAACAGCTCCATGATCATCGGCAATGTCGCCAGTATCTTTGTCAATGAAGCTAAATCATAAATGTCATTGCTCTTCACCCTGTTTTTTTTCTCCGGAGTATGATATCCAAAATTCTTTTGATAGATCACCTTGCCTTTTCGAGCCACCAGGATTTGGGCTCCCGGCATCATACCGGCCCAAACCCCTGCCTGCGCTAATTTGTCGATTTTCTTTAATTTCTCACTATCAACACCTACACTCTCTGCAACGCCATATTGCAACCTACCAATTGCCATGGTTTCCAGTGAAGTATGAACCGGAAAATCTTCTCCGATGGAAACCGGAAGTATCCCTTTTCCGGCTCGCGCTCCAAAAATCAGCTGTGCCGAAAGTTGTTGTGCCACTTTACTGTTTTGATAGGAAATTATTATCCCTTCAAAATTGGCTGTAGTTTTTATATCCAGCAGTGCATATGGTCGGGCAAAGACATCGAGTATGACCTTATTGGTGCGGGCTATTTCGTACAGCCAGACCAGTTCTTTATCCTTTAATTTATAGTCTTCCCAGGGATTGTCATTCGATTTATGGAATCCAATGATAACATAATCATACTTCTTCAATCGCCTTATATAGCCATCAAGATTATTCGATCTTATCCAATCGATACGACTGTACTTCCGAAGATATTTAAGGAATTCTCTACCACTATCATCCCCAAAATTGACATAAGCAATTTTCTTTTTCCGAAGATCCCGGATGGGCAATATCGCCGAATCATTCTTGATAATCGTTAGGGCCTTCTCCATGACTTCCTCCAACAATACGTTATCCATCGAAGTATTTAGATCTTCGACAAGATTTTCTAGATTCACCGGTTCAAAGTCATGAAGACCTACTTTATATTTTGCCTGCAGTATTTTTTTTACTGAGTGCTCCAGCCGTTCTTCGGTAATAGTCCCTTCCCGATATGCCAAAACCAACAATTTATGAGCTTTTGGAATGTCTTCAGAAATCAATAATATATCATTTCCGGCAAGAAAAGCTGCCAGATCTATCTCACCGGGTTCTTTGAAGTTCGAAACTCCTTTCATATTCAAGGCGTCTGTAAAAATAAGCCCGTTAAAGCCCATTTCACCCTTCAGTAAATTGGTCACTACATTTGTTGACAAGGAAGATGGGTAGCCGGATTCCGGTATGATGGACGGAATATTTAGGTGGGCCACCATGACACTGCTCAATCCTTCCTCGATGATCCTTTTATATGGGTATAATTCTAATGAATCCAGCCTTTCTTTATCAAAAAATAGCGTTGGTAATGTTTTATGGGAGTCCATATCGGTATCACCATGTCCCGGAAAATGTTTGGCGCTGGCCAATACTCCGGCGTTTTGCATCCCTCTCATAAATGCGATGGCTTTTTCCGTTACGTTCTCTTTATCTTCACCAAAAGAGCGATTGCCAATAATTGGGTTATTGGGATTGGTATTAATATCGACCACAGGTGCGAAATTGAAATGTACCCCTAGCCTTTTAGAATGATCTCCTATTCGTTTTCCAACTTGTTCAATTAGGTCATTGTCTTTAACAGCCCCTAAGGTCATGTTCCAGGGGTAGGCAAAAGTAGAATCCAGCCGCATTGCCAGCCCCCATTCGGCATCCATTCCTACCAGTAATTTGGTTTTTGCCAGGGCTTGAAACTCATTATTGAGTTTCGCTTGACGTTTGGGGCCTCCTTTGGAAAAGATCACCCCTCCTATATAATAATCCTTTATCAGGTCTTTTACTTTGTTTGTTTTGAGTTTTGGGTCGCTGGAAAATACATCGGCCATAAAGAGCTGGCCAACTTTTTCCTGCAGGCTCATATTTCCATAGATACTATCTACCCATTTTTTTTGATCTTCGAAGTCATCGAAGACGATCAACGGATTAATTTGTTGAGAAAAACTGAAGAAAAAGGTAAAAATAAAAAGTGAGGTCGCTACTAATCGCTTCATAGAACTAAAGTAACAAAAACTATGCTAAAAAGCGGCTGTGCCAACTATCTTTAGCCGGCACTTCCCAATGTTCGAGGTATTCAGCTTTTGTATTTACCAAATTATTGAAAACCACCGTGTTTCGGGAGACTGAGCGATTTTTAGCCATTTTTTTAAAATCGGAAAGAGACTTGTGAGCGATAAATTCACCATTGTAAAAGGTCACATTCATCTTATCAAGCAAGTCTACATTCATATCTTGTTCCAATGACTGAATAAAATTCACCGAAGCATCGATACTGCAACCCGAAGCCGATGCGTTAGCTTGATTAAGGCCGATCACTATAAAACGGTTGTACTTAATTTCAAAACCCGCTTCAAGATCGTCACCGTGAGCGGTCCACTGTTTCAAGAATTCATCGGTTTTGTCAGAAATCGAACTCACTTCATCCTCAGAAAATTTTCTATTGGATTGGTATATCCAAATCCTTGAATTGTTTGGGAGGGTGTTAAATTCTACCAGCATGTTTTCTATCTATCCGAATTAGGGTTTTATTACCCACAATGTACGTAAAGTATTTCACAAAACAGCTGAAGATATTTTGCTAAAGATCTGCAGCATTCGCGATTAATTCGGTGATGTCCATCACGGCAATACTGTCTTCTTTTTCTTTCGCTTTAATACCGTCGGTCATCATGGTATTGCAAAAAGGACAACCCGTGGCAATAATTTCGGGATTAGTTTCTATAGCTTCTTCGGTTCTTTCAATATTAATCTCCTTGGTTCCTTTTTCGGGTTCTTTGAACATTTGAGCTCCCCCGGCGCCACAGCACAATCCGCGGGATTTACTGCGTTTCATCTCTATCAATTCCACTTCCAATTTCTGAAGTAATTCACGGGGTGCTTCGTATTCATTATTCGCTCTTCCCAGATAACAGGGATCATGGAAAGTGATGCGTTTTCCCTTATACTTTCCTCCTTCCACCTTAAGCCTTCCCTCATTTATTAACGCCCTGAGGAATTGGGTATGATGCATCACTTCATAGTTTCCGCCTAATTCAGGATATTCATTTTTAAAGGTATTGAAGCAGTGCGGACAGGTGGTTACAATTTTCTTAATGGCATATCCATCCAGCACCTGGATATTTGCCATTGCCTGCATTTGGAACAAAAATTCGTTTCCGGCTCTTTTAGCAGGATCTCCGGTACAACTTTCTTCGGTGCCTAGCACCGCGAAATCTATTCCGGCCTTATTCAATAGTTTAGCGAAGGCCTTGGAAATTTTTTTAGCTCTGTCGTCAAAGCTCCCGGCACAACCCACCCAAAATAAAACTTCGGGGGTTTTACCTTGCGCCAAATACTCGGCCATTGTAGGAACTTTTATCTTTTCACTCATCTTTTATATTCTAATCCTTGAATACCTGAATTGTCACATTCTTATCCACCAGATCGGTGAACTTGCCTTTATAACGGGTTGCTTTCACCAAGTGGTTGTCCACCCAATGGTAGTTCCCTCCGCGGGGTTTTCCCATCAACATGGTATGGTACTTAAAACCATGTTTTTTGAGCCATGCTTCGGTAATTTCTCTATGTCCTTCCGTTCGGGAAGTAAAAAAACAGATGATATGTCCTTCGTCGTACCATTTATTGAGTGTTTTTAAAGCGTCCGTATAGACAGCAGCTGTTGCCATTCGTTCAGGTTCTTCATTGGGAATGTCTTTGCAAACCGTTCCGTCAATATCTATTAAATAGTTTGTAATTCCTTCTGGTAAAACAGGGCTTACCGTTTCTCCCTGCTCTACTTTTTCATGGAGTATCTTTTCAACCTCTTCCTTTTTCATTTAAAATTTTATTTTTGGTTATTAGCTAAATATTTCTCTTGATCATTCATTTATCCAATTCGCCCTATCCATTTGGTTAAATGGCCAGGGAGCTGCATTGTTCTCGATATTGGTCATTGTTACATTCAATTCAGTAGGTGCCGCAGATTGCTCCATCACCAAATATTGCCGCATTTCCATAATAATGGCGAGCGGATCAATACTAACCGGACAGGCTTCCACGCAAGCGTTACATGTCGTACACGCCCATAGTTCCTCGCGAGTGATATAATCGTCTAATAATTGTTTTCCATCGGGTTCGAATGTACCATTTTTATCAATATTAGCGGCCACTTCTTCCAATCGGTCGCGAGTGTCCATCATGATCTTTCGTGGTGATAATTTCTTGCCGGTTTGATTTGCCGGACATTCATTGGTGCAGCGACCACATTCTGTACAGGTGTATGCATTCAACAGTTGGATAGTGGTCAAATCCATAACATCACTCGCTCCAAACTTGGCAGGTGTTTCCATTCCTTCGGTCGGTGCTGCATAGGGGTCGGCCGTTGGATCCATCATCAATTTTACTTCTCTGGTAACCGCCTCCAGGTTCTTAAACTTCCCGTTTGGGGTCAATTTTCCGTAGTACACATTGGGAAATGCCAATAGTATATGAAGATGTTTGCTGAAATATAAATAATTAAGGAATATTAATATCCCGATAATATGCATCCACCAGGCAGTTCTTTCAATGATGATCAAGGTTGCTTCCGAATAATTGTCGATGAGTGGTAATAAATACCGACTCACAGGAAACAGTCCGGCAGACACGTAATGCTCCGTACCAAGAGTCTGTAACTGCAGGTCAAACGCATTCATGGTTAGGAAAAGTGTCATTATGGCGACTTCAAAATAGAGAATGATATTTGCATCATTTCTGGGCCAGCCCTTCATTTCGGGGTTAAAGAAGCGTTTGAGTCTTTGAACATTTCGGCGTAGCCAAAAAACTATCACAGCTACCAGCACTAATATGGCTAACATCTCAAAAGAGGCGATCAAATAATCGTATGCCACTCCAAAAAATGAAAATATCCGGTGAGTGCCCAACAATCCGTCAATCATAATTTCCAGTACCTCTATGTTGATAATAACGAAACCAAGATAGACTATAATATGCATGAGGCCGGAAATGGGGCGTACCGTCATTTTAGATTGTCCTAAGGCAATACGGAATACATTCTTCCATCGTTCTTTCTTGTTATCCGATGCATCTACCTTCTGCCCCAGCCTGATATTGCGAATGATTTTACGAATATTTCTGGTGAAATAACCAATGCCTAAAACCAGAACGATCAGAAAAATAATGTTGGGAAGGTATTGCATTATCGAACAGTATCTTGGGATGCCTCGTATTGTTTTGGTTTTTTTCCGAAGAGAGAAAAATGCATATAACGCTTAGGATTCAACTTCAGGTCTTGCAACAATAACTCGAGTTGTTTGGAAGCACCGGTTAAATTGTCATACAACTCTTCGTCCTTAAGTAATTTGCCTATGCTGCCTTCTCCTCTATCAATTCCATCGGCTATACTATTGAGTTTGCCCATGGTAGCTTCCATATTCTTTACCAATTCACCCATATTGATCTGTGCCAACGAATCGGATAGTTTTGCAAAATTCGCCACGGTGGTATCCAGATTGGCAAACGTATTATTGAGCTTATCCTTATTAGAGTTCAATAACGAATTCATATTTTGTGAAACTCCTTTGAACGAGGCCATGGTCTGATTGAGATTAGCAATACTGGACCTCAAGTTATTTTTTGTCTCCTCATCCATCACATCGCTTATACCGACTAAAACGGTATCGAGACTTGCCAATGTATGCAGAAGACTAGTTTCCAGCGGCTTGAATTTATCCATTAGCCCATCGATCAATCCGGCTTGAATTACCCCTTTTAATGTATCCCCCGAAACCGCTTTTTTGGCTGAATCATTTTTAGGAATAATACCCAGATTATTACCACTAATGATCCCACTGCTGTAAATTTGCACTTCACTGTTTTTCGAAAAATCAAATTCATTCTCAACTGAAAATCGTACAATAAGACTTCCGTTTTTATCGGCAAAATCGATATCTGTCACTTTGCCTACTATCAGTCCGTTTATGGTTACGGGGGTAGATATCGCCAGTCCGGCTACGTTTTCATATTTAACATAAAAGATCCTGTCACGATTCAGAAGGTCGGAGTTCTTCAAGAAGTTGTATCCAAAGATAAATAACCCGATTCCTGAAATGACTAAAATAGCTGTTTTTACTTCTCTGGAAAGTTTCAAAGGCATGGTTTTAATAACTAAACAAATTTAGAAATAATTCCGGTACACAAAATTATTTATTCAAAAAGATTGTAAAGGCAGGAATTGAAGTACTAAATATGACCTGAAAACTCTCAATATTCGTTGTTTTGTGATTGGGATATAATCATAGCGTTTATAATTATACTTTAAATTTACGCTTTTCGCCGGAAGTTTTACCATCTCTTACCTGTCTTCCGATTTCAGTAATTCTGAAAGCTTTACTTTTTTACCATTTTCGAAGGCTACCACATAACTCGACGAAAATCCTTTCTCTCTTGCAAAGGCTTTCATTAGACGTATCTCATTATAATCGGAAGTTTCCCCATAATAATATTTATAAAGACCGTTTTCGTTATTTCGGGTTATTCCTTTTAAGCCTTTAAAGTTATACGACTTCGTTGCCAGCCTTTTGCTACTGGCTGCCAACTGTACCTTAAATATAATACCATCATAGATCCTTGTTTCGGTAGTTTTGATGGCCTCTTCGATCTCGGTCTCAGTAATTGTTGGATTTCGTGCATCACTGGTGGCTAATGCCAGATTTTTTCTGTAGGTGATAATTCCATTAGCAATTTCTCTGGCCAATTCCTTTCTGCCTTTCTTTGAATTTATGTAGGGCCCTTCTTTTTTGTGGGTAAGAAATCCCAATTCAACCAAAACACTTGGCATATACGTATTGTGTAACACCCAGAAAACATCTTGTTTAACACTCCTGTCCTTTCTTTTGAGGTTGTTTACCATATTATTTTGGATCAAGCCGGCAAGCATGATGCTTTGATCGAGGTATTCTTCTTGCATCAAGGCAAGTCCTATAAGGGATTCGGGAGAATTTGGATCGAATCCTGCATAAGTCTCTTCATAGTTTTCTTCAAGAAATATTACTTCATTCTCCTTTTTTGCCGTGTTTAGATTTTGGGTGCTCTTATTCAAACCCATTACGTAGGTTTCGGCTCCATAAACCTGAGTATAGAATGAATTGCAATGTATTGAAACAAATACATTCGCATCCCTCTCGTTGGCAATGGCAGCTCGTTCGTGCAACTCTAGAAAAACGTCTTTTTTTCGAGTGTATATCACCTCAAAATATGGGTTCTTTTCAAGTATTTTACCCACTTGCAGTGTAACATCCAGAGCGATATCCTTCTCTATATAACCCAAACCCCTGTTTCCACTATCATGCCCGCCATGTCCTGCATCCAATACTACCAGGAAGGGTTTTATGGTATTGTTGTTGTGGTTTATGAAGGAATATGAGATGGTAATTCCTGTCAACAACAAACAAAGAAGAGAAAATTTCGTTCGCATATACTAGTAACGTGGTATAAAATTGGTTATTTTAAAATTTTGTTATAACAAAACACAGCCCAAAAAATATGCTTAATTTTGAATATTCAAAAACTAAGCCAATATAAAGTTTGGTTAGGCTGGTTTTACAACTTGGAATTATATTTATCACAAAAGATATCGACAAACACATAGAATCCTAGTATTGCATACCAAAAGGCATTTTTCTATTATTAAACTCCTGTTTCTGCTAATCTGCGGCACTACCGTTTATTCGCAGGATCCACCCAAAAAGGGTATTGTTTCGATCAAGGCGAAGAAAGATACTACGGTTACTCAGGCAGCAGACACCTTAGTGGTCAAAGAAATTTCTTTCTCACAAAAAGTAACCGATACGATCAAGAATGATACTGTCCTTCCGCAGAAAGAAGAATTACTGACCGATGTAGTCGAATACTATGGAGAAGACTATGTATATGTAGACCGAAAAGAGGGTAAGATATATATGTACAATAAGGCTTTTATCATTTATGAAGATTATCGTATCGATGCGGGGCTCATCATCCTTGATTATAATAAAAATGAGATATATGCCAAAGGCATTGATAGTGCCGGAGTTTATAATCAGGCACCCATTTTTGTACAGGCTGCCAATAAGGTGGAACCGGATTCCATCAAGTTTAATTTCGATACAAAAAAAGCGATTATTTACAATGCTGTCACTGAACAAGGCGGCTTCAGGACCAAGGCTGTTGTTACGAAAAAAGTAAATGATTCGGTGTATTTTCTTCGGAATGTCAGGTTTACCACTTCAGAAAATATCGACGACCCTGAATACTATTTCTATACGCGAAAAGCAAAATTAGTTCCCGGCAAAAAAGTTGTGACCGGGCTCACCAATATGTACATAGCCGATGTCCCCATACCTATAGGCCTTCCTTTTGCTTTTTTTCCGTTGACGGAAGATAGATCCTCGGGGGTCTTACTTCCCAGTATAGGCGAAAATAGTGACCGGGGATTCTTTTTTCAGAATGGCGGCTACTATTTTGCCGTTAATGATTTTCTGGATCTTACCATCCTCGGCGATTATTACACGAACGGTAGTTATGCACTGCGTTCTGACAGTGATTATGCGGTTCGGTATAAATTCAAAGGCAACCTGAGTATGCGATTTGAAAGTTTGATCAATAGCGAAAGAGGCTTCCCGGATTTTAGTCAAAGTACTCTATACAATATACGATGGACCCATACCCAGGATCAGAAGGCTAATCCCAGTGCTCGATTTTCAGCATCTGTAAATTTTGGGAGTAGCCAGTACTTACAAAGATCGATCAATCAAACTAATAATGCCAGCCAATTGGTGAACACGTTGAGTTCCTCTATTTCCTACTCAAAATCTTTCGATACAGAGCCTCAAATTAATTTCACAGTAGCCGCAACCCATACTCAGAACACTCAGACGGAGGCAATCACCTTGTCACTACCAAATTTTAATGGAAGTGTTTCCCGTATTTTCCCATTCGAACCCAAAAGTGGGAGTAAAAAGGGATTTATTCAAAATATTAACCTGCAGTACGATATCACCGGTGAAAACCGCATTCAAACAACAGACTCTCTATTTTTTAAGAGTGAGATGTTCGATAATGGTCGAATAGGTGTCCGCCACACTGTTCCTATAAGCACCAACTTTAAAGTCTTTGATTATTTAAGTATTACTACCGGAACCAATTACCAAGAGACTTGGGTAGGTAAAACCATTCGAAGAGAATTTGATCCAAACATAAATAATGGACAGGGAGGGGTGGTGGAGGATACAATTTCAGGCTTTGATTCCTACAGAACTTATGGGTTATCGGCCGGTTTAGGCACAACTGTATATGGAATATTTGATTTTGGAGATGATAAAAAAATACAAACTATCAGACATACGATGCGTCCCAGTATTGGATACAGTTTGAACCCCGGGTTTGAGCAATTTTATGATGAATA